>CAMAUH010000005.1 GCA_945861365.1 Candidatus Kuenenia stuttgartensis | reverse complement strand
GACAGCAGGTGGTCGAACAGGTGCCGCCGCAGGTCGCGGATCACCCGCTGGCCGTTCCAGGCGGTCAGCAGGCCGTAGACGTAGCCGAGCAAAGCCCCGCACACGGTCGTCGCGACGAAGCCGGCACCGCACCACAGCAGGGCCGTGATGCGTTGGTCGCGGGGCAGCGCCGTGTCGGTCATCGGGCCGTCGATGGCGAACTTCAGCAGCAGCGGCCCCAGCAGTTCGAGTCCGAACGACACCGCCAGGATCACCAAGCACGCGGCGAAGCCGCGCCGGTAGGGGCGCACGAACGGCCACAGCCGGGCCAGGAAGCCGAGCTGGATGCCGCCCTGCGGCACGTCGTCGTCGTATGGATCGCTCACGGCAGCGCCTCCGGGCCGCTCTCGAGGGCGTGTGCTTCCGTCTGCCGGCGCCACGCGGCCGCGTAGCTGCCGCCGTGCGCGAGCAGCGTGCGGTGGTCGCCGCGTTCGCGCACCGCACCGCCATCGAGCACCAGGATCAGGTCCGCATCGGCGACCACCGACAGCCGGTGCGAGCTGACCAGAACGGTGCGGTTGCGGCGCTGCTGCCGCAGGCCGCTCAGGATGCGCCGCTCGGTGTTCGGGTCGACCGCCGACAGCGTGTCGTCGAGCAGCAGGCCGGGCCGTTCGCTGAGCATTGCGCGCGCCAGCGACACGCGCTGCTTCTGCCCGCCGGACAGCGTCACGCCGCGTTCGCCGACCACGGTCTGCAGGCCGCTCGGCAGGTTCGGCAGGTCCTGGTCCAAGGCGGCGCCGGCGACCGCCGCGTCCAGTGCGTCGGCCGCGGCACCGTCGCGCGCGAACTCGACGTTGCCGGCAACGGTGTCGCTGAACAGGAACGGTTCCTGCGCTGCCAGCGCGAACAGTGCGCGCAGTGCCGCCGGTTGCAGGTCGAGCACGTCGTGGCCGTCGACCAGGATGGTGCCGCGCGGCGGGTCGTAGTAGCGCAGCAGCAGCGCCAGCAGCGTCGACTTGCCGCTGCCCACCGCACCGACCAGGCCGAGCTTCTGCCCGGGCTGCAGCCGGAACGAGACGTCGCGCAACGCCGGGTGCTCGGCGCCCGGGTAGGTGAACGTCAGCCCCTGCACGACCAGTTCGCCGCGCAGTGGCGGGGTCGCGCCGGCGGCGCTCTCCGGCGTGACCTCGAACAGTTCCTCGATGCGGATGCCGGCGGCGTAGGCGCGCGGCAGCGTGGCCAGCGTCCAGCCGAGGATCTCCAGCGGGAAGGTCATCAGGCCCAGATAGCCGGTGAACTGGAACAGCTGGCCGATGGTGATCGCGCCGCCGATGACCTGGTAGCCACCGACCAGCAGCACGCCGAGCATCACGGCGCCGCTGGTCGAGTGCGTCAGCGCGTGCATCGCCGAGCGCAGCCGCACGAGCCGCAGGTTGGCCAGCAGGTAGCGGCGGTTCTTGGTCGCCATCGCCGCGCGTTCGCGCGCCACCAGGTCGAACTGCTGCACCACGCGGATGCCGGCGAAGTCCTCCTGCGCCCGCTGCGACACCTCGCCGATCGCCTCCTGCGACTTCTTGCTCCAACCATGCAGGCGCGGCAGCAGCAACCGCATCACCAGGAACAGCACACCGAAGGCGCCGATGCTGGCGAGCGTCACCGGCACGTCCATGCCGAGCATCAGCCACAGGCCCGCCGGCAGCAGGCACAGCGTGCTGCCGCCGTGCAGCAGCAGCGGGCCCATGACGAAGCGCACCAGTTCGACGTCCTGGGTCAGCCGGCTGGTGACGTCGCCGGTGCGGGCGCGGTCGAACCAGGCGATCGGCAGCCGCTGCAGATGGGCGATCAGCGCGTTCTTGAGGCCCTGTTCGACGTGGCGGGAAGCGTCGATCAGCGTCTTGCGCGACACGTAGCGGCTAGCGGCCTCGACGACCGCGAGCACCAGCAGCAGCTGGCAGGTCTCGCGCAGGAACGCGGCGTCGCCGCCGCGCCCCAGCTGGTCGAGGGCGTTGCCGAGCAGGCGCGGCATCCACAGTGACACCGCCGCGTGCACCGGCACGAACAAGCAGCCCAGCGCGACGATGCCCCAGTGGGCGCGCAGCAGGGCGAGTGGGCGCCCGAAGGCGCGGCGGAGCGAACGGAAGCGGGACAAGGTGCGCAGCATCGAGGCGGGCGCCGGTGGTTGCAAACGACGATGGCGAGGCGCTGCCGGGGGCGTGGTCCCGCATCGGGACCGCCGTGCGGCAACGGAGTACTCGCGGCGCCAGCCTGCCGATAAGCCGCAGACCATCCCGGAGCCCGACCGTCAGGAGCAGTAGCCCCATGCAAACCAATCATCGAAGAACCACGGCTGGCTTCACGTTCGCCGAACTCGCGTTCGCGCTGGCGATCATGGTCACCGGTGCCGTGGTGCTCGGGAACCATCTCGCCGTCAACTACCAGACGACCTCGACCGAACGCGATCGCGTGTTCGCCTACAGCAAGGCGCAGGCGATCCTCGCCGAGGTGCAGGCGTTCGTCGATCGCGGCCAGGTCAGCGCGGCCGTCGACCTCGACGTGCTCGACGACGGCATCGTCAACAAGACGACGCTGTCGATCCAACGCGACTCGTTCGGCGCCCTGGTGGCCGCCGACCATGTGGTGTCCGGCAACTACCGCCGCGACTCCGTCTGGCAGTGGTCGCGCCGCATCACGGTGCAACCGTTCCTGGGCCTGAACAACCGCAACGTGCGCTACGTCACGGTGCGCATCTACCGGAAGGACCAGCAGGGTCAGGACCAGCCGCTGGCGGACCTCTCGGCGGTCATCAACTCGGCTGGCAGTGCGTTCCCGACCACGCAGGTGTTCGACATGTACCTGCTGGCGATCGAGAACATCCCCGGCTGGTGGGTGTTCATGGACTCGATCCGGCCCTTCGTCGAGTCGATGGTGACGGACCTCGAGAACCGCAACCCGGGCCTCGTCTTCCGCACGCACTGGATCACCAAGGCCGCGTTCGGTCGCAACGAGCTCTATCGTCCGTACACCAACGACGACACCGACACCTACCAGGTGATCCCGGACGTCTACACGTACCCGGGTCGCATGCCGGCCGGCAACGCGTCGTCGTACTACTTCGTGCCGGACAACATGCGCGGTCGCATCAACGTCGATGGCACCGAGCGCAACGGCTACCACAGCGAATTGAACCCGCACCCGTACGCGCTGGCGGACTTCTTCAACCACGCCATGCGCTACCCGGACGAGCTGGCCCTGTGGCAGCAGCGGGTCGCCGACGTCGAGGCGCGGGAAGCGGAGATCGCCGCGGCCGTGGCCGCCGGCGAGGCGCCGCCGGCCGAGCTGACCGACATGTCGAAGGAGCCGACGCTGCGGTTGTTCCTCGAGGACCTCTACAGCAACCCGACGAAGTACCGCAACGCGCTGCTGCTGAACCTGCACGGCGAGTTGCTGCCGATGCCGGCGCTGCGCAACTACAGCGACGCGGCGAAGAGCCAGTCGGTGTATCCGAACCTGCGGGTCGTCACGCACCCCGAGGAACTGCGCACCAAGCGCAACCAGTCGGGTGTCACCGACTCGCTGTCGTTCCGGATGTACGCGTACGGCCACCGCAACAGCTCCGTCGCCTATGCGGGTGCATCGATCATGGCGGACCCGATGGCGGTCGAGTTCGTCGGCGTCAACCTGACCGATCCGTCGGATACCTCCAAGCTGGCGTCGACGGTGACGCTGCAGAACGTGCCTGGTGGCACGGCGGTCGGCACGGGTGGCAGCGCCACCTTCTACGCGACCTCTTGGCAGGTCGCGAAGCACGCCACCGACACGCTGCTGGCCAACCAGATGTACTACCGCGCCGAGTGGGTGCCGCCGAGCGGTGCCACCGAGGGCTTCACGCGGGTCTATCTGTACCGCACGCCGGTCGGCGCACCGCCGGTCACGCAGACGTCCCTGGTCTACGGCCTCGCGAACAGCACGGCGGCCCTGGCCACGCAGTCGCGTCTCTACCAGCTGGAGTACATCCCGTCGCCGCTGTCGGCCACGCCGGCCTTCACTCCCGACCTGACTTCGTCCGGCAACGGTCCGAAGAACACCGCTCGCTGGGTGTTGCGCATCGACCCCGCGGTGCTGACGAACAACTCGTTCGTGCGCGTCGACGGCTCGACCTACAACCCGACCGGTGACGTGGCCATGACGGTGCGCACGCGCATCGCCACCGACCTCGTCGCCAGCGGCTCCACCGCGTGGCAGAGCAGCGGCCGGGCTTGGCCGACCCCGAACGATCCCGACAACCTGTCGGTGACGTACGCGTGGTGGGCGGACAGCAAGGAGGACGTGCCGATCACCGAGCGTTCGCAGTTCAACGGGGATCCGCGGCACGTGCCGTACAAGGACTGCTTCAAGAACGGCGACGACTTCCCGGACAGCTACAACTGGTACCACGACAGCCTCGCCAACACGACCAACGCGACCACGGACTTCCAGAGCATCACCGCGGGCAACCTGCGCAACCACTTCGGTGGTGGCCAGATGGCCTGCGATGCGCCGCGCTACTTCGACCTGCTGCGCGCGGGCCTGGTCAAGAGCGCGTGCATCTACACGACGCTGACCGGCTGGTCGTACTACTACCTCGGCATCGGCGCCGATGCCGGCTACGACGCGGCGAACGGCTACCCGAGCTCGATCCCGACCAACCGGGCTCCGTACGGCGGCACCGGCAACGGCTTCGTGGACACCATCATCACGGCGCGCAACTTCGTGCGTGCCGCGGGCTCGAACTACTGGTGGGGTCTGCCGTGGCTCGGCGAGTTGTTCCCCGACTCGGACTACGCCACCTGGACGGCGTCGTCCGGGGGCACTGCTGCGCGCGGCAACCTGCCGGCGGGCACTGCGACCGGCAGCTACTACCAGGCTGCCTGCCAGGGTGTCTACGCGAGTGGTCTGCGGCTCGCACAGGGCACCACGATGGCGAACTCGTTGCAGCGCACGGCGAACTACGGCTGCACGACGTTCTTCAACATCGGCACCAACACGTCGACGTTCCAGCACACCAGCTCCAGCGGCAACGGCACGCTGACGACGGTCGGCAACGAACTGGCGGCCAACTACAACATGACGATGCCGTCCGCGGCGCCGATCACGCGTCCGTTCGGCCTGACCCGGAGCACCGCCGTCGGTGAGCACTGGAGCCGGGCGCCGTACACCAGCCGCTACACGGGTTCGCTGTACCGCACCTACTACACGCACTCCTCGGGCACCGGCTCGGGTCTGGTGAAGCTGGCGAACCCGGCCGCCGACAGCGCTGCCTACATCGTCGTCAACGGCATCAGCAACGCCGTCGACAACGGCACGACGTTCATCTCGAAGTTCTCGGTGCTGTCGCTGGTGCACTCGTTCTTCGAGGCCGGTAGCACGACCAACACGCTGCGTGTCCCGCAGCTGCCGCGTCTGCAGATCGAGTCGCCGACCGACATCACGGAGCTCGACAACCCGGCGACGATCACGATCCAGTACTCGACGCAGTGGAAGCGTTGGGACGGCCTCCGGTACGCACAGTCCGGCACCTACACGGAGAGCGAGGCGCTGCTGCGGTACGTGGTCATGTACTCGAACGACAACGGCACGACCTGGCGCTACGTCCGCGACGGCGCGCCGGCGGTGCCGAGCGAGATGCCGACCGACCCCGCCTACATCCTCGCCGACAACGCCACGGGCAACGAGACCCTCGCGTGGAGCGTGCCGTCGGAGGACTTCCCGGAGGGCAGCTACCTGCTGCGCATCGACTGCTACCGGCAGGGTGCTTCGGTGCACTACTCGTTCCACCAGACCAAGATCTTCATCCAACGCTGAGGCTCGCCATGAACACTCGTTCGCAATCGTGCTCCGCGGGCTTCTCGCTGGTGGAGATGGTGATCTCCTCGTCGCTGCTGGCGTTGATGGTCTACGCGGTGTCCTCGATGGCGCTGTCGGGCGGCCAGGCGCAGGAGTACGCGCGGCGCCTGAACCGCGCGACCGAGATCACGCAGGACATCGTCGACCGCATCCGCTTGGAGGTGGTGTCGTCGGTGCGCGTGTTCGGCAACGACGCCGAAGGTGCTGCCAACCTGGCGATCCTGAACCTGGACGGGGCACCGACTCCGATCAACCAGCGGCGGCTGCCGACGGTCAGCCCGATGCTGTCGCTGCGGCGCGACACCTCCGGCAACCAGATCACCGGCAACTCGCTGTTCTTCGCCAAGCTCGCCTGGAGCGACAAGTTCGTCTGCACCAGCGGCAACGACTACATGGTCGACGTGTACCGGTGGGTCTACTACTACCTGACCAACGAAGACGGGGGGCCGGTGGCCGGCAATCCGATCGGGCTCAACATCGTGCGCGTCGTCAGCGAACCGATGGCGGACGCGAACGGCATCGACCGCATCACCAATGTGACCGACAAGGCGCAGGTGCTGAACCACCTCAACGATGGCACACCGGATGCGAACGGCGTCGCGCACGCGAAGTGCGACCTGGTCTGGGTGCGTGGCGCCATGCCTTCCGTGGTGGGCACCCTCCGCCAGATCCGCGATCTCGCCGGCACGCTGGTGACGATCCCCGAGGCCGGTCGCGCCGACCCCTGGCGCATCGAGCGATCGGAGTCGACCATTCGCGGCTTGCTGTCCTACCGGCACCACTCGGTCGCGACGAACTACTCGCAGGCCAGTTTCGGCGTCGGGCGGTACGGCATCGTCAGCAACACCAACGGGGGCTTCCCGCACGGGTTCGAGGTGCAGGTGGTGGGGCCTAGTTCGGCCCGCCAGATCATGTTGCACCTGGTGGTCGCCAGCACCCATCGCACCGGCCACTGGGCCTGGTCGGACGTGCAGGTGGCGGTCGATGCCCGCGACTTGTGACCGGGACCCGCCGCGTCGCTTGCGTGGGCGGGGGGTGTTCCCTACGCTTCCCCGCCCTCTTTCCGGAAACAACCCCGGCAAGGCCAAAACACCATGGAACAGAGCCTCCCCCAGGAGCTCGTGAAGCAAGTCGGCGGATCGTTCCGCCTGACGACGCTGCTGCAGAAGCGAGTGCGCGAACTGGTTCGCGGCCAGAAGCCGCTGTTCGAGACCCGCGAGCGGAACTTCATCAAGATCGCCAGCGAGGAGCTGAAGCGCGGCTTGATCGAACTGGTGCCGGACGAAGAGCAGACCGGCCCGACGCGCGTCGAGGTCTGAGTTGCCGCGGTAGGGGTGCTGTCCCGGTAGGGATGCCCCCGGTCGGCGCTGACGGACCGATGAGTCAGCGCTGGCTGCCCCGCCGCTCCCGTTCGATCGAGTCGATCGCGGTGAGCAGTTCCTGCGGGTCTTTGGCCATGCCGCGCGGTTCGCGGCCGATGGTCAGGTAGACGACCGGCCGCGGCTGCACCTCGAGCCCGCTGCGCTGCAGCAGGATCGGGTCGTGGCGAGGGTCGAGCGTCTGCACGATGCGCGAGGGCACGTAGGTCGACAGCGCGGTGCGCCGCAGTTCGAGCAGCGCCGGGTCGTTGCGGTCGCCGACGATCGTCAGCACCAGCGGTTCGTAGAAGATCAGGTCGACGACCCGGCCGTAGCCGGCGACGTAGTAGCCGTACTCCTTGTAGTCGTCGGCGAAGGCCTCGAGCGTCTGCAGCGCTTCGGTGTGGAACTCGGGGCGGCGCGACAACCACGACAGTCGCACCAGCGACTCGGCCATCGTCGCGTTGTCGAGGATCGAACGGTTGCGGCGGCGCATCGAGCCCTGTTGGCTCGGGTCGTGCCGGATGTCGAAGAAGCCGCCGTTCGGCGCCTTCTGCCGGGCGATCGCGCGTTCGGCGATCGCTTCGGCCGGCAACAGCAGGTCGGCGTCGCCGGTGTTCTGCGAGGCGTCGATCAGCGCGCGGATCAGGTGCGCCTGCGCCGTCAGCATGCCGGGCAGGTGGTAGGTGCCGTCCCAGTAGTGGTAGACGTCCTGGCCGTCGTGCAGGTTGTCGAGCAGGAAGCGCAGCGTGCCGACCGCCAGCTCGCGCCATTCCGGCCGGGCCAGCACCGCCGCGGCCTTCAGCAAGCCGGACACCGCCAGCGCGTTCCCGTGGCAGTAGACGGTGCGGTCGAGGGCCGGCCGGGCGCGCCGGCGCCGCTCGGTGGCATCGGCGACGAAGTAGTCGTCGTCGCCGTGCTGGCTGCCGGCGAAGGCGCCGGTTTGCGGGTCGCGCATCGTCGTCGTCATCCACCGCACGATGCCCTCGGCGGCGGCCCGGTAGGCGGGCTTGCCGAACACCTGGAAGGCTTCGAGGTAGGCGCGGAGCACCAGCGCGTTCTGCTCGAGCAGCTTCTCGTGCACCGGCGTGTGCCAGTCGGGTGTGCGTGAGAAGCGGAAGAAGCCGCCGTCGATCGGATCGTGCAGCGGGCTCTCCAGCATGCGATCCAGCGTCAGCGTGACGACTTCGCGCATGCGCTCGTCGTCGCGCTTCATCACCTGCACCAGCGCGAAGTCGATCGCCTCCGGGTGGGCGAACTTGATGCCGTCACCGAAGCCACCGTGGCGGTGGTCGAACTTCTCGTAGATGGCGTCGGTGATGTCGTCGACCATCTCGCGGCGCAGGCGGCCGCGCGCGGGCGTGCCGCGCTCGCCCTGCTGCGCCCACAGGTCGCGCAGCCCGGTGCGGATGTCCTTCTGCTTCTCCTTCCACATCGTGCGCACGCGGTCGAGCCGCTGCCGCAGTTCGATGGCGCCGAGGAAGTTCGTGTGCGCGATGAGTTCGCCTTCGGGGGTCAGCCACGCCAGCGTCGGCCACGCACCGGTGCCGTAGCGCTGGTTGATGTCGGGGCGCCGTTCGGCGTCCACGTGCACCGGCACGAAGTGATCCCGGATGAGCGCTACCACCTCGGGATCCTGCAGCGTCGTCGCCTGCAGTTCGCGGCTGTGCGGGCACCACGTCGTCGTCAGCAGCAGCAGCACCGGCTTGTCGGCGGCGGCCGCCGCCCGCAGGACGGCGGGCTCGAAGTGCTGCCAGCGGATCGAAGGGTTCATGCGCTGCTCGGACTACGCGGCTTGCGGGGAACAGAACCTCATCGGCGATCGGATCGCGGAACTCGCACCCACCTTCGGGCGGTGGGCCCGATCAGCCGTGCTCGTCGCGCGGCTGGAAGGCGCCGAAGCCATCCAGCGTCGGTTGCCGTACCTCGGTCTGCACCGCCGGTTCGGTGGCAGTCGGTGTGAACGGCAGCCGCGGCACGTCGGCCCACAGCGTCTCGAGGCCGTAGTAGGCCCTCGCCTCCGGCAGGAACAGGTGCACGACGATGTCGTCGAAGTCGAGCAGCACCCAGTTGGATTCGGCCGTCTCCATGCCGCCCGTGTTGCGCCGGCGGGTCTGCCGCAGCGCCTTGTGTTCGAGGTCGAGTTCCTTGGCCAGGGACTGGCCCTGGCGCGGGCTGCGTACGGTCGCCACCACGAAGTAGTCGGCGATCACCAGGGGGCCGGACACGTCGAGGATCACGATGTCGGTCGCCTGCTTTTCGCTGAGGCGCTGCGCGATCAGCAGCGCCATGTCCTTGGTCTCCTGGGCGGGAACGCGGACGGGCCGCGAGGAAGTCGCCGGTGCGGGTTTGCTCAACGCTCGATTCTCGATTGCTGGACGGGGTGGAATGCAGTGGGTGGGCCGCCGAAGGATAGCTGCGAACGCGCGGGCCGTAACCCCCGCGCTGCAGAAGCGAAGAACCCCGCTGGCATCGCGCGGATGCCAGCGGGGTTCTTTGCGGTCGGACCCGTGGAATCTTCAAGGCGGCGACAAGGCGCCGCGCGGGGTCAGACGTCCTTGAACAGCGGCAGCGCGATCAGCGCGGCGATCGTCATCAGCTTCATCAGGATGTTGATCGACGGGCCCGCGGTGTCCTTGAACGGGTCGCCGACCGTGTCGCCGGTGACCGCCGCCTTGTGGGTGTCACTGCCCTTGCCGCCGAGGTGGCCAGCTTCGATGTACTTCTTGGCGTTGTCCCAAGCGCCACCGGCGTTGGCCATGAACAGCGCCATCATGACGCCGCCGGCCGTCGAGCCGGCCAGCAGGCCGCCGACCGCCGACTTGCCGAAGATCATGCCCATCGCCAGCGGGGCGACGATCGCCAGCAGGCCCGGCATCACCATCTCGCGCAGCGCACCCTCGGTCGAGATCGCCACGCAGCGCGCGTAGTCGGCCTCGCCGCCGGTGCCGTCCTTCAGGCCCTTGATCTCGCGGAACTGGCGGCGCACTTCCTCGACCATCGCGTTGGCGGCCTTGCCGACCGCCTTCATCGCCATCGAGCTGAACACGAACGGCAGCATGCCGCCGACCAGCAGGCCCATGACGACGTTGGCGTTGTCGAGGCTCAGGTTGATCTTCTCGCCGGCGGCGACCTTGTAGGCGGCGAACAGCGCCAGCGCGGTCAGCGCGGCCGAACCGATCGCGAAGCCCTTGCCGATCGCGGCGGTGGTGTTGCCGGTGGCGTCCAGCGAGTCGGTGCGCTTGCGCACTTCCGGCGGCTGGTGCGACATCTCGGCGAGACCGCCGGCGTTGTCGGCCACCGGGCCGTAGGCGTCGACACCGAGCGAGATGCCGAGCGTGCTCAGCATGCCGACGGCCGCGACGCAGATGCCATACATGCCGGCCAGCCCGTTGCACCAGTAGATGGCGAGCGCCAGCAGGATCGTCGGGATCCAGGTCGAGGCCATGCCGGTGGCGAGGCCGTAGATGATGTTGGTCGCCGCACCCGTCTGCGACTGTTGCGCGATGGTCTGCGCCGGCGCCATCTTCTCGGACGTGTAGTACTCGGTGACCTTGCCGATCACGACGCCGACCACGAGGCCGATCACCATCGCCCAGTAGACGTTCCAGTGCGGAACGACGGCGGCCTGCCCGGCGACCAGCAGCGGGGCGGGTTGCATGATCGCGGTCACGACGGCGCCGCCGATGACCAGGAACACCGACGCGGCGATCAGGCCGCCGAACAGTGCTGCCGACAGCTTGCTCTCGTCGTCGGCCTTGACGCGGAACGTGCCGAGGAAGCTGGCGACGATGCCGACGGCCGACAGCACGACCGGGTACATCAGCAGGCTGGTCATCGACGCGGTGGCTGCCTCGGGGGCCAGGCCGGTCGGGACCAGCGACCAGCCGATGATCGCCGTCGACAGGATCGCGCCGACGTAGCTCTCGAACAGGTCGGCGCCCATGCCGGCGACGTCGCCGACGTTGTCACCGACGTTGTCGGCGATGACCGCCGGGTTGCGCGGATCGTCCTCGGGGATGCCGGCTTCGACCTTGCCGACCAGGTCGCCGCCGACGTCGGCCGCCTTCGTGTAGATGCCGCCGCCGACGCGCGCGAACAGAGCGATCGAGCTGGCACCGAAGCTGAAGCCGAGCACGTAGTTGACGAAGTTCGTGCCGTCCTGCTGGTAGACCAGCATCAGCAGCGTGATGCCGATCAAGCCGACGCCGACGACCGTCATGCCCATCACGGTGCCGGACTTGAAGGCGACATCGAGCGCGCCGCCGAGGCTCGTCTTCGCGGCCTGCGTGGTGCGCACCGCGGCGCGGGTCGCGCAGTGCATGCCGAAGTAGCCTGCGCCTGCCGACGCGACCGAGCCCATCACGAACGCCACCGCGGTCTTCCAGCCGAGGAACTGCGTCTTGCCGTCGTCCGGGCCCAAGCACAGACCGGCGGCGACCACGACGACGAACACCGCGAGCCACTTGTATTCCGCATGCAGGAACGCGCGGCCGCCTTCTTGCACGGCGCGGGCGATCTTCTGCATCACCTCATCACCGGCGTCCTTCGCCATGATCTGCTTGAAGAGGTTGATGGCGTAGGCAATGGATGCCACCGCGATGACGAGAGAGAGGATGTTCCAGAAGACGTACATGGAGAGCGATTCCCGCCAGTCGAAGAGGGCTGGCGCCTGAAAAACGGGCCGGCAGGTTAGCCGTGGGGGCCGGTCGGGGGCAAGCGCGCCGCGACCGCGTTCCGGCTCATTCCTGCGCGGGCGGCGGCGGCGGTGCGACTTTGCCGTCTTCCTGCACCGGCCGTTGCGGCTGCACGAACGCCTCGGTGGGGCGCTGTTCCTGCTGCAGCCGACGGCGGCGGCTCCAGAGCCAGTACCAGGCCAGTCCGACCGCCAGCAGGCTGACCAGGGCCCACAGCAGGCCCCGTTCGACCCGCTGCACCTGGGCGATCACGTCCTCGATGTAGGGATGGCCGCGGTAACCGAGCCACGTGAACACCGGCACGATCAGCGCGATGCCGAGGCCGTCGAGGAACAGGAAGCGCTGCCACGACATGCGCATCGAGCCGGCGAAGAAGAAGGCGACGACGCGCAGCCCGGCGACGAATCGGGCGATCAGGATCACCATGTCGCCGCGCCGCCGGAACCACAGGTCGAGCCGGGCGAGCCGCTGCTTGTTGACGTAGAACCGCAGCCAGCGCCAGCGCAGCAACCGCACGCCGAACCAGCGACCGCCCACATACGGCAGCAGGTCGCCGGCGAGGATCGCGCCGCCGCTCCACGCCATCATCAGCGGCAGTTGGGCCCGGTCGGGGAACTTCGCGCACAGGTAGCCGACCGCGAGCAGGCCGATCTCCTCGGGCAGCGGCAGGCCGAGGCCGCACAGCACGAACGCCAGCGCGACCCCGATGTAGGGGTACTCGCTGATGTGCTGGACGATCTGCTCGAACATCGGGTCAGTGGAGCCAGGGCAGCAGAGGGGCCATGCGGGTGTCGGTGCGCACCGCGGCAAGGTCGATGGTGCGGTCGCCGGCCAGCCAGCGTAGGACTTCGTCGATGCGCGCGGCCCATTCTCTCGCGAGCGCCTGGTCGCGCACGCTGCTGGCGCGGCCGAGGGCGGCGCGCAGCTCGGCGATCGCTTCGTCGCGCTGGTTCGCGCCGAGCAGCGCGGCCGCCAGCTGCGGCGCGAAGAACGTGCGCTGCTCCTGCACTGCCGGACCCGCGAACCGCTGTTCGAGTTGCGCCATGTAGCCGGCGGCGATCTTCGCGGCGCCGCCCCTCGGTTGCAGCAACCTGGCCAACTCCGGCTCGACCCGGCAGGCGACTTCCGGCAGGAACGCGAGCACCTGCAGCACTTCGAACTCGCGCCGGCCGACCAGGGGGCGGGCCTGTTCCAGCCAGGCCATGGCGGCATCGAGGCGCGCTGCGGCAGTGCGGCCGCGCTGCGCGGCGTCGCGGCCCTCGGTCGGTGCCAATGCGTAGCGGTAGGCGAAGGCGCCGTAGCCGTCGGTCCAGCTCGGCAGCAGCCGCATGACCTGCTGGCTGCGCAGGAACAGTTCCGTCGGGTCACCGTGCCGCTCGGTTTCGCCGAGCGCGCGCCACGCGAACGGCAAGGTCGCCGGCCGCACGCACCACGCGGTGAACTCGGCCAGGGCGTCGAGGCGCGGGGGCGCCAGCCAGGCGGCGCCGGCGCAGCAGGCGAGTCCCAACAGCGACTGCATGCGGTTGCTCATGCGCGAAGTCTGGTACGCGCGACCATGGCGAGGGCCATGGCCAGCGAGCCTAGCGTCAGCAGCGGCAGGCCCGCCGCGAAAACTTCCCAGCCGAACAGCCACTCGCCGCGCATCACGGCGCGGAAGGCGCCGCCGAACGGTTCGACCCCGCCTACCGTCGTCACGAACAGCAGGCTCGCCGCCACGGTCGTCACCGTCGGCAGCGCGGCCACGAACCCGACGAGGCACGCCAGCGCGAGGGCGGTGAAGGTCGGCAGCAGCGCGATGAGGGCCGCGAGGGCGGCGTTGCCGCGGTTGTCGCGGTCTTCGATGCTGAGCGCCTCGACCGCGCCGGGCGGGAAGTACAGCGGCAGCGTGCCGTCGACCAAGGCGACTTCGACCTGCGTGAACTGGCGCGGTGGGAAGGTAGCGACGAGGCGCTGGCCGGTTTCACCGACCGGCGCGAGGCCGCCCGCCAGTTCGCTGCCGCCGGCCTGCAGCGACAGCCGCGTCGGCCGCACCGGCCCGTCCGGCAGCATCACGACCGCGCGCAGGGCGATCCGTTGCCAGGTGACGTCGGCCGGGGCGCGGAAGGTCACCTGCGGGTGGCCACGGTCGAGGCGCGGGTCGCCGACCGCGACCAGCGTCGCCGTCGTGTGCGCCAGCGCTGGTGCCCCGAGCCACCCCGGCAACAGCAGCGCCACGGGCATGGTCAACAGCAGTTGCGCGGTCAGGGCCGCGGCGATGGCGGCGCCCCGGCCGCGCCACGGGCCGCCCTGCAGCCGCTGCACGAAATCGGCGCCAGGGCGTTGCAGAGCGAACAACGGCCAGATGCGCACGGTGCGCAGGCTGCACACGAATGCCGCGATCAGGAACGGCAACGCCAGCGCCGGGGCGCTGGCACCCGGCGCCACCACGCCACCCGTGGCGGGTTGCAGGCGCGGCCACGCCACGGCCGCTGCGGCGGCGAGCAGCGTCGGCACGGTCGCTTTGGCCAGGCAGTCGCGCAGCACGATGCGGAAGGGGCCCCGGCCGGTCATCGCCGCGGCTCCGCATCGCTGGCGCGGGCGAGGCGACGGAACAGGGCATACAGGTGTTCGCGGCCGCGTTCGATGCGCAGCACCTCGCCGCCGGCGGCGCTGGCGGCCGCGCCGAGCCGTTCCATCGCCGGCAGATCGAGGCCGCGCACGACGAGTGACCAGGCATCGGTGGCGAGCAGGTCGCCCAGCCGGCCGCGCGCGGCCAGGCGGCCGCGCTCCAGCACGAGCACTTCGTCGCAGATCGCTTCGACCTCGAGCAGATGGTGCGACGCCAGCAACACGGTCACGCCAGCGGCGCGCTGTTCCTGCAGGATCTCGCCGACCAGTTCGCAGCCGGCCGGATCGAGTCCGCTGGTCGGCTCGTCGAGCAGCAGCAGCTCGGGCTCCGGCAGCAGGGCGGCGGCGAGGTTGAGCCGCTTCAGCATGCCGGTGCTGAACGTGCGCAGCGAACGGCGCCCCGCCGATTCGAGCCCGAGCCGTTGCAGCAGCGCCGCGGCGCGGGCGTCCGCGCGGGCGTTGGGCAGGTCGACCGCGGCGCCGACGTACTGCAGGAACTGCAGCGCCGACAGGGTGTCGAGCGGCAACGGGCCTTCGGGTTGGTAGGCGACGCGGGCGCGCAGCACCTTGGCGCCCGGGGCCTGCCCCAGCACCGTGACCGTGCCGCTGGTCGGCGCCTGCAGACCGGCTAGCACGCGCAGCAAGGTCGTCTTGCCGGAGCCATTGGGGCCGAGCAGGCCGACGATCTGGCCGCTGGCGATCTCGAGGTCCAGCGGCTGCAGCGCGGCCACCGCCGCAGTGCGGCCACGCCGGGCGAAGGTGACCGCCAGTTGCTGCGCCGAGATGGCGGCTGCCATGGGTCGCTTTGGTATACCTGCGCCGATGCGCGTTTTTGAGCAGCGCCCGCGATGGGTGAGGAGCGAACGGTGAGCGGCTACCTGACCTTGGCGGACGGTTCCCACCGGCCTTTGCACGATGGCTTCCTGCTCGGGCGGGTCGCTGGCTGCGATCTCGTCATCGACGACAGCAAGGCGTCGCGCAAGCACGCCCGGCTGATCGTCGCCAGCGGCGTCGTCGAGATCGAAGACCTCGGCAGCAGCAACGGCACGCTGCTGAACGAGAAGCCGGTGACGCGGCGCGTGCTGCGCGACGGCGATCGCGTGCAGATCGGCAAGTCGGTGCTGGTCTTCCGCGAAGGGGCTGTGCCCGGGTCCGCCGCGGGGGCCCCCGCGGCCTCGCCATTCGCCGCCGAAGACGATCTGTTCGGTGACGCCGAGGCAACTTCCGTGGCCGCGCCGGCGCCGAAGCCCGCACCGCTGCCCGCCCCGCCGCCTGCCGCAGCGAAACCGGTGGCGCCGACTCCGCCGCCACCGCCAGCCCCGAGGGCGCCAGCGGTCGTCGAGTTCGCCGACGAAGTGGTCGAGGTGCGCCGCGCTGCACCGCCCGCGGCCAAGGCAGCTGCGGCGCCTGGCCCAGCCCCGGCGACCAACACCGGCTCGCGCGTGCTGCAGTTCAGCAAGCAGGCGCAGGGCCGCGGCGGGGTGCTCGGCGACGACCTGGGCCAGATGGGCGGCGGCATGCGCGCCGTACTGGTGCTGGGTGCGCTCGCCGCGGGTGGCGGCATCCTGTGGTTCGTGATGCAGTGCTTCAGCTGAAGGCGGCGGCCGGAACGGCCGTTGCCACGGAACCTGCGCAGTTCGCGGCTCGTCTGAACGGGTCTCGCCATGAACTACGCCCTGGGTCCGTTTTCTCCCGACCGCGACGCTGCGCTGACGGCGCTGGTGCAGTTGGTGCCGCTGCTGCCACCGGGCCAGTTGGCGCAGCGGCTGCGTGATCACCACGTCGCGGGCAAGGTGGACCTGCTGGCCACGCTCGAGCCGGGCGATCCCGATCGCCAGTGGCTCGAATCGGTGTGCGAGACCATGCGCCAGCTGGTTGCCGAGGGGCGCCACGTGGCACTGCTCGAATGCTCGCGCGTGCGCGGTGCGGAGGGCGTCGAGTACGCGGTGGCTCTCGTCGATCGTGCGCTGACGGACACGGTCCGCCCCGGCGACTCGGTTCAGGCCGGGGTGGCGATCCTGCGCGCGCCCGCCTGCGGCCTCGTCGCCGTGCCGCGCGTGTTCCGCAAGCTGTGCAGCAACGGGGCCGTGCTCGATATCGGTTGCGCCACGGGCCGCGAGATCGAGCCGTACGAAATCGACGCCGCGGTGCGCGGTTGCCTGCAACCGGGCAGCTTCGAGGCGATGGTCGGCCGGCTGCGCTGGGCCGCCCACGAGGTCGTCTTCGACGGCCCCGCGTTGCTCGCTGCGGCGCGGCCACGTTCGGCGTCCGGTGCGCTGCTGGCACGCTGGCGCCAGCAGGGCGACCGTTCGCTGTGGGGCCTCGTCAACGCCGCGACGTCGCTCGCCCATGCCGAAGCGTCGTGGGCGGAACGGCTCGAGCTGGAACGCGATGCCGAGCGCTTGCTCGGTGTGGGGCTCGAACGCGGTTCCGTGACGGTCGCCGAGATCGCGGCGATGCGCTAGCGGGCGGCCTAGCCTCGCTCGATCTCGGCGTAGGTCTTGCGTCGCATCGGCGGGATGTTCGGGTGGCGCGCATCGGCGCGGGTGTCGGGCAGCGGCACCTTGTTCGCGGCGAGGTCTTGTTCGAGGCGCGGCAGCAAGAGGCAGAACACCGCCCAGGCGTGGCAGCGCGATCCGATCGCGGTCTTGTGGATGGCGTCGGTGTAGCAACGCTCGTCCTCGGGCATCACCTTGGCGACGTCGAGGAACGGCACGTCGTGCGCCTTGGCCCAGGTCTCGAACCAGCGGTTCTCGTGGGCGCCGAAGCGCTGCAGCGACGCATACGACACTGGCCAGTAGTCGTCGTTGATCTGCCGGAAAATGCGTTCGCCGTGCACCGGCGTGACCTTCAGGCCTGCGTGAACGAACCAGTGGTAGGAGGTCATCACCAACGTCGCGCCGGCGGCGGCGGTGTCGGCCCGCATCTGCTCGAGGTCGGTCATGATGGTGCCGAGGGCGAGCACTTCGCCGGCACGCGTGAGGTCGACGGTGTCGTCGTCGAGGCCGTCGGGCCACTCGATGTGCTGCGGTGGCTTCGTCGGTTCCGCGATCGGCGCGCCGCGCACCAGCACCGTTTGCAGCCGCCGAGCCGACGCCAGGTGCTGGTAGAGCCACTGTCGCTCGCCTTGCACCGCCGCCTTGGCGTCGAGGATGCCCGTCAGCGGCGGCTTCGGCGGAACTTCGCCCTCGATACGCAGGTGCCGCATCACGTGCGGCTGCTGCATCTGGTTGGCGCCCTCGTAGTAGACGACGTAGTCGATGGCGAGCGGCAGCACATGGTGGCGCACGGTCTCGGCGATGTCGGTCGATGAGTAGCCTTCGCAGCCGGCGTTGATGACCTCGAAGTCCAGGTCCGGATGGTGCCGCGCCGCCCACGCATCGAGGAACCCTTCCAGCAGCTCGGGATAACTGAATGCGACCTGGTGGTCGTCGACGGTCGTCGAGGCCCCGACGCAGGCGATGCGCACCACCTTGCGCGCCTTGTCGACGGCCATCTGCCGGCCACGGAAGCCCCAATCGTTGAGCGTGATGCCCGACGGCAGCGTTACCGACAGCGGGAATCGGTAGCGCGGATGCAACTTCGGTTCGATGGGCGGGAACACCCAGAACGCGCCGGGATTGGCGAGCCGTTCACCGATCGCCGGCCCCTTGCCCGGCACCCAGAGGGAGCGCAGCAGGAGCTCGTTCCACTGGTAGTTGAACATGTCGAAGTAGCCGGCTTGGTAGACGGCGGCCATCTCTGCCGGCAACGGCAGCGTCGGCACCGGCGGCGGCGTCACCTTGAACCAGGCCGGATCGACGTCAGCACGCTGCAGTGCTTCTTGCGCGACGAACGCCCGCGTCACGTCCTGGGCGGCGTCGGCGCCTGCGTCGGCGCGGCCGGCCACCGGCACCAGCCGCCAGGTGAACAACCGGTAGCCGTCGATGGCGCGGATCACCATTTCGGCGCCGACCACCGTCGAGAGGGTGACGACGGCGCTGAGCGCGAGCTTCGTCAGCAGGCGGCGCCGCTTCGTGGACTTGGGCATGGTCTTGGGCGCGGCGAGCAGCGTCAGCGGCGGGGTGCATACCCGGCGCGTCACGAGCCGCAAACGACGCGGAGCGTAGACCAATAGCCATGACGCATCCTGTCCGAAACCCGCCTCGAGCACCCTGCTGTGCAGCTGCTCGAGGTGGCGAGGCCAGGGTTCTGCCAGGCGCGCGGCGGACTCAGCGCGACAGCGTGCGCCAGATCTGCAGCAACGCCGCGGCGGCGGCGGGCCAGGCGAACGCGGCGGCGCGCTCCTGGTGGTCTTTTCGCGCCGGTGCCGCCACCGGCGTGGCGGCGATCGCTGCGGCCCACGCGTTCGCGTCGTCGCTCGGCAGCAGCGTGCCAACATCGCCGAGCACCTCCGGCAGCGCGCCCGCGTCGCTCGCCAGTACCGGGCGACCATGCGCCAGCGCTTCGAGGATCGGCAGACCGAAGCCTTCGTAGCGCGACGGCATCACGACGGCGCGCGCATGCGCGTACAGGCGTGCGAGATCGTTCTCCGGAACCGGACCGAAGGCGCGCAGCGCTACGTCGTCGCCGGCCAGTTGCTGCAGCGAGCGCAGGCTGCCGGCGTCGCGCCCCGCGAGCCACAGTTGCGGCCGTGCCGCGGCCGGCAGCTGTCGCAGCGCCCGCACGACGACGGCCAGGTTCTTGCGCGGTTCGAGGTGGCCGGCGTGCAGCAGGTAGCCGTTGTCCGGCAGCGTCGCCAGCGGTGTCGACGCACCCTGCGGCAGTTCGACGCCGTTGCCGACCACGTGCGGGTGCGCCGCCGGCGCGATCGCCTGGATGCGTGCCGCGGTCCACTGGCTCGGCGTGATCACCGCCGCCGCGCGCGTGCAGGCAGTGCGCAGGGCGCCGCGCGCGAGCCAGCGCGGCCAGCGCGTCAGTCCGTCGGCGCCGCGCGTGTCGTGCACCGTCAGGCAGATCGGCACCGCGACGCGCGGCAGCGGCAGGAACGCATGGTCGAGCACGTTCGCATGCAGCTGCTGCAGCACCGTCGCGAGCTGGCGCCGTTCGGCGAAGGCCCGGCGCAGCGTCGGGCCGGCGGGGATCGCCACCGCGCGCCACGCGATGCGCGGCAACGGCAGCGGCGCGAACTCCGGGCGGTGCAGCACGGTGACGCGTTCGCCTTCGCCGAGCAGCGGTCCTGTGTGCGCGAGCAACGCGAGCAGGCGTCGGTTCGCGCCCGAGTGTGCACCGAGCAGCCAGCCGGACACCGCGACGTGCAGCGTCATCGCGCCACCTGCTGGTGTACGCGGTGCCACGCATCGGCGACGCGCTGCGGCGGGAAATGCTGGGCGCGGTGCCAACCGCCTTCGGCCAGCGTCGCGCGCAGGGCGGCGTCCTGGTGCACGGCGAGCAGTTGCTCGGCGATCGCCGCCGGCGAGCGCGGATCGACGAACTGCGCGTGTTCGCCGGCGATCTCCCGATGCGGCGGCAGGTCGCTGCACACGACCGGCGCACCGTGCGCGAGCCCTTCGAGCACCGGCAGGCCGAAGCCTTCGAACAGTGAGCAGTGCACGACGGCGCGGCAGCGGGCCAACAGCGCGCCCTTCTGCGCTTCGTCGACGTAGTCGTGGCCGGGCCCGATGCACTGCAGCGCTGGCAGCGACGCATCGCTGTGGCTCGCCAGCGCATGGGCCTCGCGCACGCGGGCCAGGTTCTTGCGCGGTCGCGCGTCGCCGAGCACCAGGAACGGGCCGGTGCGCGCGGCCACGTCGGCGCAGGGCACCGATGGCGTGCCGTGCGGCACCAACCAGATGTCGCGATGCGGACGTCCGGTGGCCGCGACGACGTCGGTCGCGGTCAGGCGCGACGGTGCCAGCACCGCGCTGGCGGTGCGCAGCGAGCGCACCGCCGCGAAGCGTCGCCAGGCGGTCGTCGGTTCGCCGAGTTCGGCATGCAACCAGGGCAGGTCGTGCGCGGTGGCGATCGTCGGGCAGCGGGCGAACAACGGCACCGCCGCGACCGAACTGTGCAGCACATCGGCGCGCAGCGAACGCAGCAGCCGCGGCAGTGCGAGCTGGCGCAGCAGCGCGCCGCGCGGTGCTGTGACTCGCCGCACGGTCGGCAGCCCATCGACGGTGGCGCCGGCGGGCACCAGCAGCACGCAGGTGTGCGGCGTGTTCGCCGCGTATGCCGCGAGGCCGCTCAGGAATGCGCGGCCGACGCCGGTCGGTGGCCCGTCGCCGAAGCAGATGCCATCGAACACGATGGTCAGCACGCGGCGACCTCGCGGTAGATCGCAGCGTGGGCGGCAGCACAGTCGCGCCAGCGGAACGCTCCCGCGCGCGCGCGGCCGGCGGCGATCGCCCGTTCGCGCCGGGTCGCGTCGCGCAGGCCGTGGTCGAGCGCTTGCGCCAGTTCACCCGCATCGCGCGCATCGGCGAACAGGAACGCGTCGCCGCCCAGTTCGCGCAGCGGCGCGCAGTCGTTGGCGACGACCGGCACGCCGCACTGCATCGCCTCGAGCGGTGGGAAGCCGAATCCTTCCCAGTGCGACGGATAGGCGAGCACGCGCGCGCCGGCGAGCAGCGGCCACAGCTGCGCATCGTCGGCATGTTCGTGCCAGACCACGCCACTGCTCGCGACCGCCTCGCGCAGCGCGCGCTCGATCGCGGCGCACTCCCAGCCGACGCGGCCGACGACGACCAGCTGCGGGCGCGGTGCTGGCAGCAGCCGCCATGCCGCGAGCAGGCCAAGGTGGTTCTTGCGCGGCTCGATGGTGCCGATGCACAGCACGTACGGCGCGGTCGCGACCGGTGCGGGCAAGCGGGGCAGGTGGTCGGCGCCGAACGGCACGACGTGTACGCGCTGCGCGTCGGGTGCGAACTCGCGGAGATCGGCCGCGGTGCAGGCCGACGGCACCACGACCGCGGTGGCGCGCGCGATCGCCGCGCGGGTGCGTTCGCGAAGCACCGCCGCGTCCTGGCCATGCCAGCTGGCGTCGCGCACGAACGCGAGGTCGTGCACGGTCAGCACCGCGCGCGCCCGCGCCAACGGCGGCTGCACGTAGTCGGTCCAGTGGAACACCGGCGCGTTGCCGGCGAGCCGTTCGGCGCCGAGGCCGCAGCGGGCCAGCCATGGCAGCGTGCGGCCGGGAATCGGCAGGCGGTGCAGGTGCGCGCGCGGCGGCACGACCAGCGTGCGGCGGGCGCGCGCGAGGCTGTGCGCGAACAGGTGCACCTCGACGTCGTCGCGCGCGGCCAGTGCCGCCGCGAGTTCCCGCGTGGCCCGGCCGATGCCGGCGGCGGACAGCAGGGCGGGGCGGTAGTCGAGGGCGATCGGGAGCGGCATGGCGCAGTGGGACGCGAAGCGGGCTATCCTCCTTCCGTCCGGCACCGGCATGCAACGCGGCATCGTCTACTTCCTGCTGTTCGTGATCGCGGTGGTCGCCGCCGTGCTGTCGTGGTGGCCTTACACGGAGCCGATCGATCCGGTGTTGTGGTCGGAGCCTGGCGGCAACGTGCAAGGTTCCGGCGATGCCGAGCCTGGCAACCAGCCTGCCGGCAACGCGGCGGCGTCGTCGCGGCCGCGGACCACCGCGTGGCCGTCGTCGCAAGCGCTCGGCAACGGTGGGCAAGAGCCGCTGTCCGCCGAGGGCGGGCCGGTGCCCGTGGCCGACGCACCGTCGCTGGCCGCTGGTGACGCGGCCGTCGTGGCGCAGGGCACCGCGGTGCGCCCCGCCGATCGTTCGGGCATCAACCTCGTGCATGTGCACGTCGAAGTGGTCGACAAGGAACGCTTCGTGCCGCCGCCGCCGGTGCGCGCCGAGGCGGTGCTGCTTTCGACCGGCAAGCCGCTGCCGACGACGCTGATCGCCGGCGTCGGGGCCGGCTTCGATGCGCCGCCGGGAGCGGCCGGCAATTCGCTGGCGGCGATCGAGGTCGGCGGCAACACGCTGTTGCGGCAGGTCGCGTTGGTGGCGGGGGAAGTGGTCAAGCCGACACTCGGCGGCCCGATCGTGGTCAGCGGTTCGATCCGCGATCGCCAGGGGCGGCCGGTGATCGGGGCCTCGGTGTGGTTCGGCGAACTGCTGGCCGACGGCAGCCGGCGCGAGGTGACGACCATCGAGGACGGCGCGTTCACCGCCGAGGTGCTCGCCGGCAGCGGCGTGCCGTTCGTCGTCCGCAAGGCGGGCTTCGCCGCGCTGTGGCGGCCGATCCAGGTCACGGCACCGATGGGGCCGTGCGATGCCGTGCTGCAGCCAGCCTGCACGCTCGACGTGCAGCTGGTCGGTGCCGCGATCGAGATGCAGGACGCGCGCGTGTTCGTGCTGCCGCAGGCGCCGGTGGCCAGCGAACTGACGTCGTGGCCATTCTTCCAGCAGGCGTTGCAGGACGGCTACGCGCTCGATGAACGCGGCCGCGCGAGCATTCCCGAGCTGCCACACGCCGGCACGCTCGGCGTGGTCGTGCGGCATCCGCATTCCCGGCAGCGGGAAGCCGTTGCCGCGCCGCTGAAGGGCGATCGGGCGCGCGTGCAGGTGCCGATGCAGTTCGCCAAGGAAGGCTGGGACGGACGGATCGTCGGACAGGATGGCGAGCCGCTGGGTGGCGTCGCGATGTGGTCGCGCCAACTCCGCAACTCGATCGCACCCGGTGGTTCGCAGCGCTTGCTGCCGCCACACCTCGAAGCGGTCGGCACCTACGCCAGCCGCAGTCGCGCCGACGGCACGTTCGCCATTGCCGCGGACCCGGGCGGCGTGCTGTCGCTGCGCGCGACCGGCTACGCGGGCCGCAACGTGCCGGTGGCAGATCTGGGGCGCGGTCGCGAACTGGTGTTGCCGCGCTGGGTCGGTGGCGAAGTGCAGTTCACGCTGCTGCCGCCAGCACCCGGCGTCGCCTGGCATGCGAGCACGAACCTGTCGGGCGCACTGCAAGCGGACCTCGCTGCCGACGAAGCGTGGCGCGTGTCGCTGCCGCACGCCGGTCGCTACGACCTCTTGGTGACGACGCGGCTCGGTGACGCGGTGCCCGCGGCGCGTTCGTACAGCGACGTGATGGTGACCGGACCGATCGAAGTCGCGTCCCCATCGGCGAATCGCTGAAGCCCACGGCACCGGCTGCAGCTGCGTCCCCGACCGGGACCGCGCGTGGCCGCCATGGCGTCGCCGGATGAGCTCTCCGGCGCGCCGGTGCCAGACACCGCCGCCGACCGCGGTCGCGAACGTGAGGTAGTCTCCGGTGTGCGTCGTGTGTGACGGCGCACAACCTCGTGTGGCTTCGTTGTGTGGTGGGGGGATCGGACCTGCAGCCAGGTCCGGTCCCCACTTTCCTTCCCCGGCCACACGCAGCTCGCTACGGTCGCGCGCCCTTGAGCATCCTGCGCGACCCGGTCCACGGCGACATCGAGCTGACCCGCGACGAACTGCGCCTCGTCGACACCGAACCGTTCCAGCGCCTGCGCGGCATCAAGCAGCTCGGCAGCGCGAGCCTCGTCTATCCGGGGGCGGTGCACACGCGCTTCGAGCACTCGATCGGCACGCTGCACGTCTGCGACCAGCTGCTCGCCGCATGCAACAAGAACGCGCAGCGCGATGCGACGTGCCGCGCGGTCACCGACGACGAACGGCGCGTGCTGCGCGTGGCGGCGCTGCTGCACGACGTCACGCACATCCCGTACGGGCACAACATCGAGGACCAGACCGGCCTGTTGCCGCGGCACGACCAGCCCGAACGCTTCGCCGCGGTGCTCGGCGACACCGAACTCGGCGCGGAGCTGCAGCGCCAGGGCCTGCGGGAGTCGGTGCTGTCGATCCTGACCGGCCAGGGGGCGGCGGTGCCGCCGTTCTGGCGCCAGGTGGTCAGCGACACGATCGACGCCGACCTGCTCGACTACCTGCGCCGCGACGCGCACTTCACCGGGCTCGAGCTGCGCTACGACCGCCGCGTCGTCGACTACTTCCGCATCGATCGCCACAGCGAACAGATGTTCGTCGACTGCGAGAAGAACGGCATGCTGCGCGAGGACATCGTCAGCGAACTGCTGCGCGTGCTCGACTGCCGCTACCACTTCAGCGAGCGCGTCTACTACCACCACGCGAAGGTCGCCGCGGGGGCGCTGCTGTCGCGCATGGTGGAGCTGGCGCTGCGGGCGGGGGCGTTGACGGCGGCACAGCTGCAGACGCTGACCGACGAAGGGCTCGTCTATGCGCTGGCCGGAGCGGACCTCGGCGAGGCGGCGAGCACCGAACGGCTGCACCGCTTCGTCGCGCGCTACCGCCGCCGTGCTTTGCCCAAGCGCGTGCTGGTGCTGCCGTGGTACCAGAACCAGGGCGTGCAGGACGAACTGCTGCGCACGTACTTCACGCCGGGGCAGCCGCAGGCGCGCTTCCAGTGGGAGGCCGAGCGTGAGGCCGAGGCGAAGGCGCTGTTCGGCCAGCCGGTCGACATCGTGCTGTATTGCCCGAAGCGCCGCATGCAGCTGAAGGAGGCCAAGACCTTGGTGCGCTTCCCCGGCAGCGGCGAGCGCACGTTGCCGCTCGATGTGTTCGCTGAGCAGATCCCGCGGTTGCGGGATCTGGCCGAGAGCTATCCGCGCATGTGGAAGCTGTACGTGTTCACGTCGCTCGAGGACAAGGCGCAGCGTGCGCAGTTGCAGCAGCTGTGCTTGAAGGCGCTGCCGAGCGGCTGTCGGAACGCGCTCGTGCTGTGATCGGCTAGCCGCGCCGCGCGGCGGCGAGCAGGGCTCCGATGCCGACCATCGCGAACGACGCGAGCCACAGGAAGTAGCCGGCGCGGTAGGACTCGAACGGGTTCTGGTCGTTCAGGTAGATCCAGCTCGCGTTCACGCCAGTGCAGCCGAGCATCAGCAGACCGACCAGCACGCGGCGGCGTGCCGCCAGCAGCAGGATGCTGAGCAACATCACGCCATTGGTCAGGCACGTCGAGCCGACCAGCCGCTGCTTCCACGCGTCGTCGCTGCCAGCCTTCGCGTCGTCGATCAGCAGGTTCCACGCGACCTTGCACGCGCCCCAGCCCGGCAGCCACTCGGGCGCGTCCACGTTCCCGAACGTCTCCGCCCGGCCCAAGCCCCGCACCAGCCCTGCAAACAGCTCCTGCCGCGGGTGCACCGGCACGAACCACGACACGAAGAACAGCACGAAGCCGACCAGCATCAGCTGACCGCCGCGGTTGCTGCCGCCACGACTCGGGATCACGGGCGTCTTGCTCATGCGATCACTCGCTCACTTGCGGCTGGGCGACCAGTCGGCGCGGTAGCGCAGGATCAGGTCGCGGCACTTGCGATAGACGGCGCTCGTCGCGCGCACGTCGTGGGCGTTGTACTCGGCGATCTTGACGATCTCGCCGCGCGCGTAGGCCGGCGCCACCATCGAGCCGTCCATCACTTCCTTCGGGCTCTCGATGCCGAGCGCCCAGCACACCACGTCGAGCTTGGATGGGCCGCGGCCCTTCTGGCTGACCAGTTCGAACAGGTCGAGGTGCGGGCGCAGCGCGAAGCGTTGCGACAGCAGGTCGACGCGCGCCGGGATGCCGTGGATCAGGCTGCGCGCGACCAGGAACGGGATGTCGAAGCCGCGGCCGTTGAACGACACCACGGTCTCGGCGCGGCTGCACAGCGCCCAGAACGCGCGCAGCAGGTCCGGCTCGCTCATCGGCCGCAGCCACTTCGGGCACGGGTCGATGGTGACGCCGTCGGGTGGCACCGCCAGCACGGTCACGTCGTCGACCTCGGCGTCGCCGTCGCCGAGCGCCAGCGACACGACCTTGCCGAAGAACGGCGACATGCCCATCACCGCGTCGGGCTCCATCTGCTTCAGCGTCGCGTTGTCGGCCAGTGCCGCGGCGACCGAGGCCGGCAGGTCTCTGCGTTCGAACGCGGGCACCGTCTCGATGTCGAAGACCAGCGTCTTGCAGCACAGGTCCTCGACCGGGGCGAGTGCCGGATCGACCAGCTGGTCGAGCGTGAAGCCGGGCGGTGCCTCCTCGACGGCCTTCAGCTTGTCGATGACGAGCTGCGGCCGGCCCTGGTACTCCTTGACGCGGCCGCGCACCTTCACCGGGCCGCGCAGCGGCGCCACTTTGGCCGCGGCCATCGCTTCGATCGCGTTGTCCCAGATCTTCGCTTCGACGACCGCGTGCACGTCGGCGAGCTCGAGCACCAGGAACGGCCGGTTGTCCTTCGTCGTCAGTTCCTTCCGCGAGCGCAGCTGCGCGAACACGTCCCAGTCGTGGTCGGCGGCCTGCAGCGAGGCGAGGTTTTCCGCCTGCACGACGCGCGTCTTCAGCTCGTCCGGGTTCACTTGCTCTCCGCGAACGCGCGCAGCCGCGCGACGGCCTGCCGCAGCTGGTCCATCGCCGCGGCGTAGCTGAAGCGCACGAAGCCGGGGATCGCGAACGCGCTGCCGGGCACGGCGGCGAGCAGGTGCTGGTCGAGCAGGCGCTCGCAGATGCCGACGTCGTCGAGGCCCTTCTTCGCCGCCAGTTCGCGCACGTCGACCAATGCGTAGAACGCGCCGAGCGGGGCGGGCAGGCGCAGGCCCGGGATGCGGTTGATCTCGGCGACGAGGTAGCGGCGGCGTTCGTCGAACGCGGTCATGCGCCGCGTCTGTTCCTCGGGCAGGTCGATCTGGCACGCGGCCAAGGTCGCGGCCTGGCTGATCGTGCACGGGTTGCCGAGCACCTGGCTCTGGATGCGGCAGGCGGCGTCGACGACCGCGCGCGGGCCGGCCAGGAAGCTGGTGCGCCAGCCGGTCAGCGTGTGCGACTTGGTGAAGCCGTTGACGACGATCGTGCGTTCGCGGCCGCCGGGCAGGGCCGCTGGCGACACGTGCTGCGCGTTCTCGTACAGCAGCGTCGCGTAGATCTCGTCGGAGACGATCCACATGCCGTGCTCCTTGCAGACGTCGACGATCGCCTGCAGCTCGGCGCGCTGCGGCACTGCACCCGACGGGTTGTTCGGGTAGTTCAGGATGA
>CAMAUH010000004.1 GCA_945861365.1 Candidatus Kuenenia stuttgartensis | reverse complement strand
TGCCGAAGAACTGCGGCGTCGCCTTCGGGTTCTTCTTGTCGAGGAACGTGCTGCCGATCTCGAGTTCGAGCAGCCGCAGCTCCGTCGTGCGCTTGTTGGCGACGACGAACAGCGCGACCAAAGCGACCATGCAGGCGATCGCCAGCGGGAACTTCGCGCGCTCGAAGCCGCGCGTCAGCACCAGGTCTTCCTGACGCAGCTGGAAGCCTTCGGGGCCACCCAACCGCGACAGCGCGAGACCGACCGCGGTGGTCAGGCGCGCGCCGAGTTCCTTGACCTGGTCTGAATCGAGGTCGTGCTGCAGCTTGCCGAGCACGTCCAGTTCCTTGACCGGCACGCCGAGCACCGCCTCGAGCATCTCGTGCGTGCCCGCCAGGCGGCTGGCGCCACCGGTGCAGAACGCGGCCTGCAGACGGCCGGTGCGGCCCGTCGAGGCCAGGAAGCGCGTCAGCTCGCGAGCGAGACGCTGCAGGTACGCCGTGTGCGCGGCCTCGACCTCGGTGCCGGTGATCGTCACCGTGCGCGCGGCAGCGGCGGGCGAACCCTCGGCCGGCGGCGCCACGGCCGGATCGGCCGCAGTGCCACCGCCGACGGCTGCCGCCAACGGCAACGCTGCGACGTCGATGCGCTGGTCGGCGCCGCTCGACAGCGCCTTCTGCACCGCGTCGCGCGTGATCGCGACATCCAGACCATGCTTGCGCGCGATCTCGTCCGCGACCACGGCATCGCCCATGCGCAGCGTGCGCATCTCGACCAGCTGTTCGCCTTCGACCAGCAGCACCTTCGTACTGCGCGCGCCGATATCGACCACCGCGGTGATCGGGATCGCCGCCGCACCAGCGGACTTGGCGTCGTCGGCCGCGGCGAACGCGCCGGCCCAGTGGGCGGCGCGCCACAGTGCCATCGTGTCGAGATCGATCGTCTCGGGTTCGATCTTCTGGGCGGTCAGCGCCGCGATCTGCGTGCGCAGCCCGGCCTTGGGCACCGAGGCGACCAGGATCTTCGTGCCGCCGGTGGCGCCGGGCCCGACCTCGTGGAAGTCGACGACCATGTCGTCGACCGACTGGCTCTGGATCTCGCCCTCGATCTCCGACTTGACGACCTTGCGGATCGCGTCGTGACCCTTGAACGGCAGGTCGAGCGTGCGCAGCACCGCCTCGCGGCACGGGTGCCCGAGCGTGATCTCGCCGTTCATGCCGTCGTCCTTGCCCGCGCGCGCGGCCTCGGCCACCGCCTCGGCGCGGACCATCGGGTCGGTCGACACGCTCGAGCGCGCGACCTGCACGCGCGACAAGCGGGTCTTCTTGTAGCTGCCCTCCAGCTCGACGACCTTGATCGAGTGGTCGCCTGGATCGATGCCGATGCTCCTCATGCGTTCACCTGTCTGTGGGCCGTGGGCTGCTGCCTGTCATCGCTCCCGTCGCGGGTCGCGCCGACGGTTCGGTGTCGCGGTCGTACAGGACACGTTGCTTGTCGTCGAGCACGCCGATGCGGATGAGTTCACGAGTTTTTCGGTGCACGTCGAGCAGGCGGCGCTGCAGGTCGTCGGGCAGCTGGCTCCACTCGATGCTGCGACGCAGCGCATCCTCTTCGGCGCGGTCCTTCTGCAGCACGATGCGCAGCGAACGCGCCTGGTCGGGCCGCAACTGGTAGCGGGTGATGAGGTCCTCGGCCCACGACTGCTCGCGGACCAGTTCGCCATGACCACAACTCGCCAGCGCCCAGCCACCCAGGCCGCCGGCGCCGAAGCAGCCGCAGCCCAGCAGCAGGACCCAGGACTGCAGCGTGGCCACGGCGATTCACCGCACTCGCGGTGCCGACTTCTCGACGCCACCTGCCTGGCCGCCGGCGCGGACGATGGCCTCGAGCCGATCGATCTCGCGCTGCATCTCGTCCGGACTGGCCTGCATCGTCGGCGCGCCACCACCCAGCAGGCCCGCGCCGACCGCGAAGCCGATGCTGCCGAGCAGCGCCGCCGCGAGCAGCAACCGGCGGCAGAAGCGCACGGTCCGGGCCGCGATGTCGGCCTGCTCGAGCTGCAAGCGGGTCGGCAGCTGGCGCACGGCTGCCAGCACCGCGGCCTTGAAGCCGGCGCGCGGTCGCAGCGCCCCTTCGCGCGCCGCCGCGAAGGCGCCGCGCATGGCGTTCGCCGCCGCGTGGCCTTCCCGCAGCGCCGGCTCGGCCGCGAGCCGCGCCGCGAACGCCGCGGCATCGGTCGGCGACAACGCGCCATCCAGGTGGCGTTGGACCAGCAGTTCGTCTCGGTGCGAAAGGTTCATCGTTTGCCTCCACGGGCCAGTGCGGCACTGCCGCGGCCCGGGATGAGTTCGGGATGCTCGCGCTCGAGCGCTTCCTTGAAGCGCTGGCGCGCGCGGAACAGGCGCGATTCGACGGTGCCCAGCTGGACCTGCAGCACGGCTGCGATCTCGGTGTAGCTGAGGTCCTCGAACTCGCGCAGGATCAGGATCGTGCGGAACTTCTCCGGCAGCGACGCGACGATCTCGCGCGTCACCGCGGCCAGCTCCGCCGTCATCAGCGGCGCCGACGGGCTCTGCTCGTCCTGGTCGCCGCCGACATCGAGCGACGCATCGTCCTCGACCAGCTTCAGGCGGCGGTGGCTGGCCCGCGACAGGTGGTCGGTCGCCGCGTTGACCGCGATGCGGTAGAGCCAGGTGAAGAACGCCGAGTCGCCCTGGAACGTGTGCAGCTTGCGGAAGACCTTCAGGAACACGTCCTGCGCCAGGTCCTCGCACTCGACCGCGTCGCGGCAGTAACGGCCCAGCAGTCGGAAGACGCGGTCCTGGTAGCGCTCCACCAGGCTGCCGAAGGCGGCCTCGCTGCCCTGCAGGGCGCCGGCGATCAGCTCGCTGTCCGGGATCTCGGTGGGTTTGTGCAAGGCGAACACAGGCCCCTTGGAGGGGCCGGAACGGCGTTTCTTCCCGCCTCTTCCCGCTACGGGGCCGACGGGTCCTGGGGCATCTTCAGCAGGTGCCCCATCTTGTCGCGCTTGGTCTCCAAGTAGCGATGGTTGTGCTGGTTGGGCGCCACGACGAGCGGCACCTGCTCGGCGATCTCGAGGCCGTAGCCCTGCAGGCCGGCCAGCTTCTTCGGATTGTTGGTCAGCAGCCGCAGCCGGCGCACGCCGAGGTCGTGCAGGATCTGCGCGCCGGTGCCGAACTCGCGTTCGTCGGCGCGGAAACCCAGGTGCACGTTGGCCTCGACGGTGTCCATGCCGCCGTCCTGCAGCGCGTAGGCCTTCAGCTTGTTGGCGAGGCCGATGCCACGGCCTTCCTGGCTGATGTAGAGAACGATGCCGCGGCCGACCTCCTGGACCCGCTGCATGGCCAGGTGCAGCTGTGGGCCGCAGTCGCAGCGCAGCGAGCCGAACGCGTCGCCGGTGAGGCACTGCGAGTGCACGCGGACCAGCACCGGCTCGTCGATCGGCGGGAAGCGGCCGTTTTCGCCCGCACGGGCGATGCCGACCGCCAGGGCCATGTGGGTGCGGCCGTCGACGAGGCTGTGGTAGGTGTGGCAGTCGAACTCGCCGAACTGCGTCGGCATGCGGGCGACCGCGACCCGTTCGATCATGCGCTCGCGGCGGCGGCGGTACTCGACCAGGTCGGCGATGCAGCCGATCTTCAGCTGCAGCCGCTGCACGAACTCCATCAGCTCCGGCAGCCGCGCCATCTCGCCGTCGGTCTTGGTCACCTCGCAGATGACGCCGGCAGGCCGCAGTCCGGCCAATCGGCACAGGTCGACGATCGCCTCGGTGTGGCCAGCGCGGACCAGCACCCCGCCCTCGCGCGCGCGCAGCGGGAAGATGTGGCCGGGCCGGGTCAGGTCGCCGGGCTTGGCGTCGAGCGCTGCCGCCGCGCGCACCGTGGCGGCGCGGTCGCTGGCCGAGATGCCGGTCGAGATGCCCCTGGCCGCGCCGACCGACACCGTGAACGCGGTGCCGAAGCGCGCCTTGTTGTCCGCCACCATCGGCGGCAGCTGCAGCTGGTCGCAGATCCCGGGGTCGAGCGGCATGCAGATCAGGCCGCGGCACTCCCGCATCATCAGCGCGATCAGCTCGGGCGACGCGAACTCGGCCGCGAAGCAGAGGTCCCCCTCGTTCTCACGGGCCGGATCGTCGACCAGCACGATGGGGCGACCGGCTTGCAGTTCAGCCAACAGCTCGGGGATCGGTGCGAACGTCATCGGTGGGTTCCCAGCCGGCGGGCGGGCCCCGGAGTCTAGTCGAGGGCGCACGGCGACCGCGACAACGCCGGCGCGAGCGGGCGTCGAAGGCCTCGACAGTGCGCCGCCCGACTGCTGCGGAAGCCGACGGATGCGCCACCGAGTGCCGCAGGATGCAGCAGTGCGGCCGAGGATCGCGGCGGCCGCCAGAAGCGCCTCCCGCCGATGCCATCGGCGACCTAAGTCCCTGCAGGAGCTGCAGTTGTTTTTCGCTTCAGCAGCCTTGCGGCGACCGCCGAATCGCTTCCCCGGCAAGGGGCGGTCAGCAACCAGGAAGAGAGCAACGGGGATGAAACGCACACTGCTAGAGGTGTTCTGTGGGCTCGCGGCCCTGGTCCTGATGGTTTCACTCCATCAGCAGGTCGCGCGTCTCGAGGGCAAGCAGCAGGACGTCGCCGCACTCGAACGCAAGGTCGAGAAGGCCGTCGCTGCGGTCGCAGCTGCCGACGACGCGGGCACCAGTGAACTCGCGGCCGTCCGCGAGCAGATCCTGGCCCAGACCGAAGCGCGCATGCAGATGCTCGAAAAGCAGCTGCAGGCGGCGGCGACGGGCTCGGCGCAGGCCAAGGCGATCGCCGACGAACTGGCGCGCAACCGCCAGGACGCGTCGATGTTCCGCAGCCAGCTGTCGACCGACTTCGAGCGCACCAAGGCGCTGGTCGACGCCTACATCAGCGAGGTCCGCGCGAAGGACGCCGACGCGTCCCTGCGCCTGACGCAAGCCAAGGCCGACATCGCGACCCTGGCCAACCAGATCTACCGCGACCCGAGCGAGCTGACCCGCACCATGCTGCTGCCGACCGTGCAGCTCAACGGTGACGACACCGTCGGTTCGGGCACCATCGTGTTCTCGGGACCCAACCCGCAGCACGGCGGCAAGGTCGAGACCTACGCGCTGACCGCCCACCACGTGGTCCGCAACATCCTCGCCGACACGCCGAAGGCGGCACAGGACGGCTTCGAAGTCACCATCTACCTGCCGAACGAGAAGCTGGTGGTGAAGGGCCGCATGATCACCGCCCTGCCGAAGATCGACTCGGCGCTGGTGCAGTTGTTCACCGACCGCGCGCTGCCGTTCGTCGCCAACGTGCTGCCGCGCACGGAGACCACGGGCATCAAGGTCTGGGACCATGTCTGCGCGGTCGGCTGCCCGCTCGGCACCGATCCGGTACCGAGCCACGGCGAGGTGAGCTCGTTGCGCAACGAGCTGAACGGCTCGAACTACTGGATGATCAACGCGCCCACCTACTTCGGGAACAGCGGCGGCGGCATCTACCGCGCCGACACCAAGCAGCTGATCGGCGTGTTCAGCAAGATCTACACGCACGGCAAGGGTGCGCCGATCGTGATCCCGCACATGGGCCTCTGCACGCCGATCGCGGCGGTCTACGAGTGGCTCGCCGCGGAGAAGCTCGACCACCTGCTGCAGAGCTCGACGGTGCCGCAGGTCGACCTCGCCCAGCTCGCCGCACCGGCGAAGTGACTCAGCTGCGGCGCAGCCGCCGCGCCAATCGCCGCAGCTCCGAGCTGTCGAGCCCGGACGAGCGCGCCGACGAGATCGCGTTCTTCGCTTCCTCGATGCGGCCGAGGTGATGCAGGTAGCGGGCGCGGGCGCCATGCAGACGGACCTCGCGCGGCCGCACCACCATCGCCTCTTCGATCAGTTCGAGCGCGCGCTTGGGGTTGCGCCGGCGGTCGAACCCCTCGGCCAACGCGAACAACACGTCCGGCTGGCCGGGTGCCACTTCGAGCGCGGAGGCCAGCAGATCCAACGCTTCGTCGCCGGCCCCGAGGCGGCGCTTGGCGAGCGCGGTGAAGAACAGCGCGGGCCAGAACTCCGGTTGCAACTTCAACCAGGAGCGGAACTCCTCGATCGCCGGCCGCGGGTTGCGGCCGCGCAAGGCGCGGTCGCTGGCGCGCGCGAAGCGGCCCTCGAAATCGTCGACGTCGATCTGCAGCAGCGCGCGCACCGCGAGGTCGCGCACTTCGCCGCCAGCCGCCAGCCGCAGCCCGGCCACCAGCTCACCGCGCGCCTCACGCCGGCTGCCGATCGCCAGCATGCAGAGACCGAGGAACGCGCGGTCGTCGCCACTGAGCAGCGTGCGCAGATCCGCCAGGGCCGCCGCCACCGCGGCGGGCGCTTCCCGGTGCGACAGCTGCGCGTGCAGGCACTCGAGCAGCACGCCGGCACCGCTGCCGACCGCGTCCCACTCGCTGGCCCGCACGGTCCGTTCGCGCAGGCGGCGCAGCCCACGCACGGTCAGGTCCCAGGCGTCGTCGATGCGGTCCTCGGCGAAGCTGAGCTGCGCCAGGTGCGAGAAGAAGTCCGGGTGGCCATCGACGTCGAGGCCCTGCTCCCACAGGCCGCGCGCCTGCCCCGGTTCGCCGGCCCGCGCCATCAGCAACCCGAGGCTCTCGAGGCCGCGCGCCGGCGGCGGATCGAGCTTGGTGGCGTGCTGCAGCCACTGCATCGCGCGCTGGTCGTCACCGAGCTCGGTCAGGTTCTCGGCCACTTCGACGCAGGCCTCGCCATCGGCAGGCTGCGTCGCGTAGCAGCGATCGAGGAACCGCCGCACGCATTCGACATCGATGCGATCGACGTCCAACGCCTGCACCGCGGTCGAGTTGGCGATGCGCAGCGCGAGGCCGAACGCCGGGTCCAGCTCCAGCGCGTCCGCGAACGGACGCATCAGCGCCTCGCGATCCGCCGGCAGGGCGATCTCGAGGTCCCCGCTCAGCAGCATCGAGTTGTCGAGCCCCTGCAGGAACAGGCGGAACGCGGCGCCGCTGCGGGTCAGCAGCCCACGCGGCGGTTCCCGGAAGCGCAGGCCGAGCAGATGCGCGAGGTGGCGGGCGAACCGCACCAGCCCCGGCACCGGGTCGTCGAAGGTGATCGTGCCGCCGACCTTGGCGGTGACGGGCTCGTCGACGTCGTCGGCGCGGTGCACCGCGAACTCGAGCCGCAGGCCGTTGTCGACCGCTTCGATCTCGCCCGCCACGACCGCGCGCACGTCGAGGTCATCCGGCAGGAAGGCGAAGGCCTCCTCCGAGTCGGGCGGCGTCTCGAGCTGCACCCAGGCCACCGGCGCGTTGGGCGCGGCACTCTGCAGCTCCAGCAGCGCGGTCGGGCCGTTCTGCCCATCGTTGAGCACCTGCCGCAGGAAGTCCGGGATCCGGCGCGCGAACACCGCCGGCGGCAACCCGCGCCACGGCTCCGTCGCGGCGGTCGCCAACGGCAGGAACATGACCTCGGGGCCGTTCTCGTCGTTCGACAGGTTCCAGGGGGTTTCCATGGTTCAGCCGGGCGGCCAGGCCAGGGACCGGCCGGCCAGGACGTGCACGTGCAGATGGAACACGGATTGGCCGGCACCAGCCCCGTTGTTGATGACGAAACGGGCGTCCGGGTAGCCCGCCTGCTTCGCCAGCGCCGCCGCGGTCAGCAGCAGGTGGCCCAGCACGGCCGCATCGGCGGCAGTGGCCTCACCCAGCATGCGGATGGGGCGCTTGGGCACCACGAGCAGGTGCAATGGAGCCTGGGGCGCGACGTCGCGGAAGGCGATGCAGTGTTCGTCGTCGTGCAGCAGTTGGGCCGGGATCTCCCGGCGCAGGATGCGCGCGAACACGTTGGACGAGTCGTAGCTCAACGGTGCGGGTGTCGCCGGCAAGGCCGAGGACATCGCGAAGGTAAGGTGAAGTCCGCGCGGCTCAAGCCCTTCGTCACGAACTCCGCCGGCAGATGCGGTGCGCCGACGAGGAACTCGGCCTGGGACCGGCCCGGCACGGCGCTACCCTTCCGCCCCCCATGCACCCCGCCCGTTCTCCCTTCACGGTGGCGATCGCCGGCGGCTCGGGCAGCGGCAAGACCTCGCTGACCCGCGCCCTGGTCGGCCGCCTGGGCCCGCTGGGCTGCGCGGTGCTGGACCACGACTCCTACTACCGGGACCTGGGGCACCTGCTGCCCGCCGAGCGAGCCGCGACCAACTTCGACCACCCGGCGAGCCTGGAGAACGAACTGCTCGCGGCGCAGCTGCGCGAGCTGCGCGCCGGCCGCGCGGTCGAGCGCCCCTGCTACGACTTCAGCACCCACACGCGGCTGGCCGCGACGCGCCGCGTCGAAGCGCGCCCGATCATCGTCTGCGAAGGCATCCTGCTGCTCGCGGTGCCGGAGCTGCGGGACGCCTTCGACCTGCGAGTGTTCGTCGACGCACCCGCCGACGTGCGCGCCCTGCGGCGCGTGCTGCGCGACATCGTGGAACGCGGGCGCACGGTCGAATCGGTCGTCGAGCAGTACCTCGAGACGGTGCGGCCGATGCACGAACGGTTCGTCGAGCCAGCCCGCGAGACGGCCGACCTCGTGCTCAGTGGCCAGCACCCGCCGCACGAACTGGCGGAGATGGTGCTGGCGACCGTGCACGGCCGCATGGAGCACTGAGGCTCAGCGCACGCGCAGACCGACCGGCAGCAGGGCCTGCACGCGCATGCGGCCGTCACTGGTCAGCGCCTCGCGCAGCACCGCGACCACTTCGCTGCAACCGCCCCACGCCGCCAGCATCGCCCGCGCGGCCGCCGCATCGGGCGCCTGCGCCACCGCGGACTCGAACATCGACGAGAACAGCGAGTCGGCGAAGTTCTTCGGCTCCGGCAGGTGCATGACCTCGATGTCGGGCGCGGTCTTGGCCTTCTCGCGCACCATCGCCAGCGCGTCGTCGAGGCCACCGATCTTGTCGACGAGGCCATTGCCCACCGCTTGCTGGCCCGACCACACGCGCCCACCGGCGATCGCGTCGACCTGCTCGACGGTCTTGTTGCGCGACTTCGCAACGTGCGCGAGGAACTGCGTGTAGATCTCGTCGACGAACGACTGCATGCGCGCGCGCGCCGCATCGCTCCACGGCCGATCGGTCGCATCCATCAACGGGCCGTCGTCGAGCCGCACGATCTCGGTGTGCAGGCCGACGCGCCGCATCAGCGCCCCGGTCTGGAAGCGCATGCCGAACACGCCGATCGACCCGGTGATGGTGCCGACCTCGGCGAGGATCGGCTGGCCGATCGTGGTGATCCAGTAGCCGCCCGACGCCGCGAGGTTGCCCATCGAGAACACCACCGGCTTCTTCGCCGCGAGGCGCTCCAGCGCCAGACGGATGGCTTCGCTGGCGGTCGCCGAGCCACCCGGCGAATTGACGCGCACGACGACGCCCTTCACTTCGTGGTTGGCAGCGAGCTTGTCGATCTCCTTCACCGCTGGGCCGCTGACCATGCTGCCGGCCGATGGCTTGTCGCCGTCGACGATCTGGCCGGAGAGGTGCAGCACCACCACCATCGGATCCTCGATCTCCTCCTCCTTGGTCTGCCGGAACAGGCCACCGAGGATCTGCATGAAGTCGCGGTTCTGCGCCTTCTTCTTCGGCGATGCATCGACGAACTCGAACTCGTCGTTGCCGCGCAACATCGCCACCGCCCGCTGCGCGCCGCTCCACGGCACCAGCTTGTCGACGAGGCCCTTCTGCAGCGCTTCCTTGCTGCTGATCAGGCGCTGCGCCTGCATCTCACGGACCTTCTCCGGCGCCAGCTTCCGGCCCTCGGCGATGCAACGCACGATGTCGTCGTTCATCGACTTCAACATCGCCGCGTAGTGGTCGCGCAGGTGGTCCGACATCGTCGACAGCATGTAGGGCTCGACCGCACCCTTGAACGCGCCGACGCGGGTCACCTCGACCTGCACACCGAGCAGATCGAGCGCGTCCTTCATGTGCATCACCGACATCGCCGCCGAACGCAGGTCGAGCGAGCCCATGTCGGCCATCAGGATCTGGTCGCAGTGCGCAGCGAGCTGGTAGGTCGCGGAATCGACGTTCTCGACGTAGCAGACGATCTGCTTGCCCGCCTTGCGCACGCGGTCGAGCGCGCGCTCGATTTCCCGCAGCTGCGGCAGGTTGAAGCCCATCTCGCCGGACAGGTCGAGCACGACCTGCGACTCCGGCAACTTGGCGAGGCCGTCGACCTTCTCGAGGAACGGGAAGAACGGCTTCGGCGGCGAGCCGCCACCGCCGGTGAGCAGGCTCATCGGATCGAAGCCCTGCTCGGCGAGGTCCGCGTGGCTGCCGCTCGGGCGCAGGAACGGCACGCGCGGCTTCTCGGGCGCATCGACCTTCGCTTCGGCCTGCGCCGCAGCCTTGGTGTCCGCCGCCGGCTTGGTCTCCGGCTTGGCCTCCTGCGCGAAGGCGATCGACGCGGAGCACAGGAAGGTGAGAGGAACGAGGAAGCGCGAGTGCAGCATTCGCATGGGGTCCGGAGCGTAGCGAGCGATGGAATGGCGCGAGGTTTCGCGCGAGGCGCCACCGTGGCCCGTGCCCGGCTTCCCCTGTCGGGTCGTTTGCGACTTCGCGCATGCTGGCTAGAGTCCCGCGCCACGCGCCCGTAGCTCAGTTGGATAGAGCACGTCTTTCCTAAAGACGGGGTCGCAGGTTCGACTCCTGCCGGGCGTACCAATGCGGCGCGGAGCGCCGCATTGGTGGGCCCGGCAGGCGCCGGGTTGCCCCGGGCGCTGCGCGCACGGGGCAACAGCGACTCCACCTCGCCAGTTGCGCACGGAGCGCATTCGTGACGGCGTGTAAGCCGCGCCGCATGGGTTGCCCGGCAGGCGTCGGGTTGCCCCGGGCGCTGCGCGCACGGGGCAACAGCGACTCCTCCTTACCAGTTGCGCACGGAGCGCGTGCGTGAGGGCGTGGAAGGCGCGCCACGTGGTTGCCCGACGGCGCCAGCCACTCCTCGCCAGTCGCCGTTGAGCCGCGCCCGCCGCGGGCGTCGGCTCCTACGTAGGCGGGTCCATCCCGCCAATCGCCGGCCTACATATCGACGGCGATCGTTTCGTTGGCGATGACTTCGACGGTGCGGGTCTGGCTCTCGGCGCCGTCCTGGCGCGTCGCCACCTGGATCTCCCAGGAACCGGGGCGCAGGCCGTCGAGCGTCACCTTGCCGTTGCGCAGAAGCTGCATCTTGCGGCCTTCCTTGCCCTCGCCGAGCCAGCGCGCGGTGACGGCGGCGAACGGCGGTGCGTTGGCGACGCTGACCTTGATCTTGCCTGCGGCGCTGAGCTTCAGCTGCAGCGGCACGCCGAGCTTGTCGGCTTCGACGCGCACTTCGGCGCGCACCAGGCCCTTTGCCGTCGCTTCGACCAGCAAAGCACCCTTCGCCGTCAGCCCCTTCAGTTCGAAGGCGCCGGTCGCGTCGGTCTTCACCGCGTTGCCGCCGCCGAGCGACATGCCCGGCATGAAGTTGCCGACGGCATCTTCGATCTCGCTCGCCGTGGCGTCCTCGCGGGCGACCTTGGCGGTGATTCGCGCGCCTTCGATCGGATTGCCATCGGGCCCCAGCACCTTGCCGCGGATCGCCGTCGACTCGAGGTCGACATCGAACACGTTCTCGCCGAAGCGCAGCGTCACCGCGACCTCGGTCGGCATCGCCCGCTGCTTGTGCGTGATGCGCAGCCGGTGCATGCCCTCGGGCAGCGACGCCAGCTTGTACTCACCCACTTCGCTCGTGGTGCCGCGGTCGCCCGAACGGCCGCCGCCCATCTGCCCCATCATGTCGCCGACCATGCGACCGGCGGTGTCCTCGGGCGAATCGTCGCTGCCCTTCGCGAAGGTGACGCGCGCGCCGGCCAGCGGCATGCCGTTCTCGCGCACGATGCCGCGCAGCGACGCACTCGGCTGCTGCTGCAGCTTCACGGTCGCTTGCGCGCCATCGGCCACGGTCACCGCTTGCCACGGCACTTCGTCGGCCGCCTCGCCCTGACCGCGCCGCGCCTGCGCGAACATCGCGGCCATCGGCCCGCCGTCCTTGCCGAGACGGAACGAGTGGGCGCCCGGCGCGAGCCGCTCGAAGCGCACGCGGCCGGTGGCATCCGTCTTCTTCTGGCTCTGGTCGCCAGACGGCGTCTTCTGCTCGACGAACGCGTCCTTGACCGGCTGGTCCTGCGGATCGAGCACGGTGACCTCGACGCTGCCGCCGACGTGCAGCCGCGCGGTGAACTCGTTGGCCTTGCCGGCCAGCTCGAGGCTCTCGCTGACGAACGGCGCGAACTGCTTGTTCTCGACCTCGATCACCACCGCATTGCCCGGCCGCACGTTCACCGTGCAGCGACCGTCGCGGTCGGTGCGCGCCGAGGTGGGCCCCGACGCTCCCCCGGCCATGCGCATCAGCTGCCCGAACGGATTGCCGCCGCGACCACCCGCCTCGCCGAGGCGCACCGTGGCGCCCGCCACGGGCCGGCCGGTCGCGTCGGCCAGCACGACCACGTTGACGACCGGATTCGCCTCGAGCTTCACGGTGCCGAGATCGAGCGAACCCGTCTTCGGCAGTTCGATGTCGCTGCGCTCGAACGCGCGGTAGCCGACCGCCTCGACCGTCAGCGACAGCTTCTGCTTGCTCTTCGGCCGCAGATTGCGCACCTCGACCCGACCACCGGGGTAGTCCCGCATGCGCGCGGTGCTCGGCATCATGCCGGCCATGTCGCCGAAGCCGCCGCCGCCGCGCAGGCGGTCGCGCACCCACAGCTTCTCGACCGGCGCGCCCGCTTCGTCGACGACGAGCAACGTGACGGTGATACCGGCCTCGTAGCGCAGCTCGACGCCTTCGCGCCCGGCCTGCACCTCGATGCGCGCGCTGCACATGGCATTGCCGGCGAAGCCCGTGCCGGTCTGCGCGACCCAGACGCGGTAGGTCTCGCGCGCGAGTCCGCGCAGCACGAACGAGCCGTCCTCGCCGAGTTGGGACGTGCGATCGCCGAACGCCATGCCCATCTCGCCGAACATGTCCGCCATGTCGGCGCCGCCACCGCCGAACATGCCCATCATCCCGGTCGCTTCGCCATCGGTGCGCGGGCGCTTCGCCGCCATCACCTGCAGGCCCTTGGCGCCTTCCGGCAGACCACTGACCTTGCCGCGGATCTCGAGCCCGACCGGCAGCGTGACGAGCACGTCGCGCAGCTGCTGGCCGGCGTCGAGATGCAGGTTGCCCTGCCGGACCGACGGGTGCTCGGGATGGCGGGTCCGCAGCTCGAAGTCACCGGGCGCGACGTGCGCCAGTTCGAAGCGACCCTGGGCATCGGTGCGCGCCGTCTCCCCTTCACGCGAATCCTCGACCTGGCTGACGCCGGGGATCTCGATGTCCAGGCCGCCCATCATGCCCCCCATCATGCGGGTCTCCATCTCGAGGACCCGCCGCACGCGCGCATCGGCGACCGGCTTGCCGGTGCCATCGACGACGCGGCCACTGACGATGCCGGCCTTCTGCAGCGACATGGCGCCGACGTCGACATCGGCGTCCTTCGGCCGCGCGACCCGTCGATCGAGCACCGCGAACCCGCGCGCGAGCACACGCACACCCACGCCGGGCGTGGTGCCGCGCGGCACGATGCGGAAGCGCCCCTGCGCATCGGTCTTCGTCTCGACCCGCGCCGCGAGCTGCTCCTCGGTGACGCGCATCATCGCGCTCATGTCGAGGCCACCGGCGTCTTCGAGGTCGCTGAAATCGAAGGTGTCGAAGTCCATCTGGCCGTTCGCATTCGCGAACGCGAGCCCCGGCGCCGCGATGACGCGGACCTCCGCCAGCGGCTTGCCATCGGCATCGAGCACCTGACCGACCACCGCCGGCTTGTCCTTGTCACCACCGACGTCGGCGACGGTCCGTTCCGCCGCGACACCACCGTCCGCCGTGTTCACCAAGGCCGGCGCCGCGGCCTCGTCCGCAGCGCCCTTCGCCGGCTCCGCCACTTCCCCGGCCGCCCCGGGGCTCGTCAGCGGCACCGTCGGGCTGCTGGTGTCCCCCGTCAGCTGCCAGATGGTGATGCCTGCCGCGACCAGCAACAGGAACAGGAAGACGAGGATGCGAGGGCTTTGCATGGGGAGAAGCGCGGCGGGCGAACCACGAAGGCCGCTCCGTTGCCGAAGCGCATTCGAACCTGTCGCAGAACGCCCCGGCAACATCGGGTGCGGCCGGTTGTTCAAAGACGCTGGCTGGGGACGAGCTCTGCGGAAAAAGCCGCACCGAATCTGCGAACAGCCGACGTCGTCCTGCGCCGACCGAACTCACCGCGACCAGCGCGCCAGATAGCCCTTCATCTTCAGCTTCTTCACCGTGTTCGTGCTGCTCATGTAGCGGATCACGCCATACACGTCGCGCTCCGGCGCCCACGGCCGGTCGTAGCGGCCGAACACCCAGCTGATCCCCGTGTAGGAGTTCGGATCGCGGCCATCGAGCGCGTAGCGGTTGTTCAGCTCGATCAGGATCGACCACGCCGCGCGCCAATGCGGCGTCCACTCGAGCACCTTCTTGCCCCAGAGCATTCGCAGGTAGTTCTGCAGCACGCCGGTCTCGCGCAACTGCGTCTGCGCCGCGTTCCACACCGGATCGTGCGTCGCCGACGCCGCGAACTCCTCCAGCGTGTAGACGTGCTCGCGGGCATCGGGCGCGTGCTTGTCCAACGTCGCCTTCACCCAGTCGGGCAGCGACTCCGCGTCCTCTTGGTCGTCGCGCTGCGATGTGTAGTTGAAGCCGAGTTCGCGCCACGTGACGAGCTCGTCGAGGAACGCTTCCGCCGACGGGCCCATGCCGAACCAGCCGCGCTGGCCGCTGGTGGTCGGCAGCATGCGTTCGCGCGTCCAACCTTCCTGCTTGGCGAGGCCGGCGAACACCTGGTGCACCGACAGATGGCCGAAGTGCAGCCATGGCGACAGGCCGCTCGCGCAATCGGCGTCGGGATCGCTGCGTTCGTCGGCATAGCGCGCCAGCTTCGTGGCGAGGAACGCGCGCAGCGCTTCGCCGGCGGCGACCGGCCCGCCGCGCGTCGGCACCACGCCGACCGTGTGGTCGATCGGCAGTGCGGCCAACGCCGCGGGCTCCGCCGCGAGCAGCGCTTCGCTCGCGGCCGGCCAACGCTTGCCGACGTCGCGCGGCACGCGCGCCGGGCCGAGGTCGTGGCCGCGCAGCGGTTCGCCGACCGGGAACTCGCCGAGATGCGGCGCCAACGCCTTCTGCAGGAAGCGCCGCAGATCGAACGCGCGGCCGAACACCTTGTCGGCGGCGCTCAGCGGCAACAAGCCGTTGCCGTCGACGACCTCGAGCGCCACCGGCAGCGCGCGCGCGGCAGCCGCGACCATGCGCGGCAGGAAGAAGCACGGGTAGTCGTCGGTGACCACCGCGCACGCGTGCGCACCGAGCGCCGCCAGCAAGCCCTTGCCGGCACCGGGCGCGGGTTCGACGTAGGGCAGGTAGGTCACGCCCGCCGCCGCATAGGCCGCCGCGTTGTCGGCCATGCCCTGCAGCGCGAACGCATGCAGACGATCGCTGGCGTACTGGTAGCCACAGCGCAACGGCTCGAGCACCAGCAGCGGCCGCTGCAGTTCCCGCGCGATCGCCAGCGCGTGCTGCAGCGCGAAGTTCGCCTTGGTGCGGCGCGCGGCGATCGACCAATAGAGCACGAAGTCGCCGTCGGAACGGCGCGAGCGTTCGTTGGCGCGACGGATCCGGAGCTCGGGGACAGCGCTGCGCATGGTCAGGTGCTTCGTCGCCAGCGACCGCGAGGATGCAGGCAGCTGGCACGCACCGTATCCTCGCGCGGATCGATGAAGCGCGGCAACAAGCAGCTGTTGGTCGTCGGCGACCGGGTCCTGGTGAAGCCGGAGAAGGCCGAGAGCATGACCAAGGTCGGGCTCTATCTGCCGGCCACCGTCGTCGAGAAGGAGGACGTGCGCGGCGGCACCGTCGTGGCGCTGGGCCCCGGCAGCCCGCTGCCGCCGCCCGCGGAGGAGCAGGAGCCGTGGAAGGACGGCTACAAGGCGCCGCGCTTCCTGCCCATGCAGGTGCAGCTCGGCGACACCGCGCTGTTCTTCCGCAAGGCGGCCATCGAGATCACGTTCGACGACGAGCAGTTCCTGGTGGTGCCGTACGGCGCGATCCTGGTGCTGGTGCGCGGCGACGGCAAGGTGCCGGACCAGCTGCCGAGCGATCTGTAGGCACGCGGCCCGTCAGCGCTTGACGGCGAGTTCGCCCGTGATCGCGTCGACCACGTGCGCGACGTCCTGATTCGACGTGTCGACGACGATCTCTGCCTGCCGGTACATCGGCTCGCGCGTCGAAAGGATCGACCGCAGGTCCGCGAAAGCCTGCTCGTTGTCGGCCATCGGGCGCATGTCGCCCTGCGCGATCACGCGCTGCCAGTGGTCCTCGGGGTCGGCACGCAACCACACCGTGCGCGTGCGCGTGCGCAGCGCCTGGAAGCTCTGCGGATCGGCGACGACCCCGCCGCCGACCGCGAGCACGCACGGCTCGCCGGCGAGCAGCCGCAGCAGCTCGGCGCGTTCCGTGGCGCGGTAGTAGGCCTCCCCGTGCAGCTGGAAGATCTCGCCGATGCGCAGCCCCGAGGCGCGCTCGATGCAGGTGTCGAGCTCGACGAACGGGATGCCGAGGCGCTGGGCCAGCAGCGGCCCGATCGTGCTCTTGCCAGCGCCGCGCAAGCCGAGCAGCGCGATGTGGCGCGGTGCGCCGCCGCGGCCATCACCCTCCAGCAGCGCCGTCAGCGGCACGCCGAACGCCGTCGCGAGGGTGTGCAGCCGCAGCACCGAAGGATTGCCTACCCCGGTCTCGACATCGGCGAGGAAGCGCTCGCTGATGCCGGTGTGCTCGGCGAGGTCGCGCCGACTCCAGTCGCGCGCCTTGCGCAGCGCGCGCACGTTCGCGCCGAGGCGCAGCAGCAGCTGCTCGTTCGACTCGGCGCTCAGAAGAAGTACCACTCGGTGGTGCGGGCGATGACGCCGCCGGTCGAGCCGCCGCCGAACACCTGCATCTGGCCCTGCGGCGTCAGGAAGGTCGCGGCACCGGCGCGCGGGCTCGTCATCGCGGGCCCCGGCGTGAACGTGTTGGTCGCCGTCGAGAAGATCTCCGTGCTCGACAACGCGGTGGGCGACAGGATCGTGCCCGCGGCACCGCCGGTCAGCAGGTACTGGCCGTTGCCGATCGACCAGCCCTTGTGGTTGCCGCGCGCGGCAGCCATCGAGCCGACCGTCGTCCACGTGTTCGTGTTGGCGTTGTAGATCTCGGCCGTCGCGGTCGGCGTGCCCGGGCTCGTCAGCGAGATCGCGGCGATACCGCCGGCGACCAGGAAGCGGCCGCCGCCGATGTCGATCGGATCGATCAGCGAGCGCGCCGTCGCCATCTGCGGGCCCGCGACCACCGTGTTGGCGACCGGATCGTAGAGGTCGCACGAACGACGCACGGCCGGCAGCCACCCGATGATGATGACGTTGTCCCAGCTGATGCCACCGGCGAGCAGCACCTTGCCATCGGGGCGCTTCATCGCGACGTGGCCGGCGCGCGGCGTCAGCAGGTTGGGCCCCGCGGTCCACGTGTTGTTGGCCGGGTCGTAGAGCTCGGTCGCGTTCGTCGCGTCGCGGATCGCCGACAGCTGCGTCGGCGTCACCGTCATCGCCTGCAGGCCACCGGTGACCAGCACCTTGCCGTTGGCGAGCAGGGTCGCGGTGTGGCCCATGCGCGCCGTCAGCATCGTGGCAACCGGCGTGAAGGTGTCGGCGACCGGGTCGTAGATCTCGCACGTCGCCTGCGGATCGTTGGTGGCGTTGACGCCGCCAGTGATCAACCAGGTGCCGTTCGGCAGTTCGGTCGCCGCGTGCATCGAGCGCGGCGCATTGAGCGACGGGCCGGGCGAGAACGCGTCCGCGATCGGGTCGTAGATCTCGTTCGTCGCGGTCGCGTTCTGCGCCAGCAACTGGCCACGCGCACCGCCGACCAGCAGCCACTTGTGGTCCGGGCGCGGCAGCACCGAGGCGAATGCGCGCTCGAGACCGAACTGCACGCCGCGGTCGCGGAACGAGTTGGCATTGCCGAGCCGCACGACGTTGCCGTTGCTGATGCGATCGAGCAGCGTCGGCTGCCACTGCAGGGTCACCGCCTGGAAGTACAAACCGAGGTCCTGCAACGCCGGCTGCGCCGGAACCGTGAAGGAGACCTGGTACTGCAGGTTGAGGTCGGCGAAGCCAGCCCACATCGAACCGACGAGGTCGAGACCGACGTCGAGCGAACGCGGATCGAGCGGATCGAAGATCGAGCACGGCGTCGGCCCCGCGGTCGCCGACGGCACGATGAGGATCGTTTCGAACGGGAAGTTCGCGCCGCTGGCGGTGATGACCACGTTGCCCGGCAGCGATCCGCCCGTAAGGCCGAGATCGAGCGCTTGCGCCGGCATCACGGCGAGCAAGGAGGCGAAGGCGAGAGAAGTAGGCAGCAGGCGGTTGGCGGCGTGCATGGGCGGATCTCCGAGCGGGAGATTATGCGACGGCCCCGCGCTCCGCGCCCGCTCGCAAATCGGTCGACCTCGTTTCGGCGCGCCCCATTTCATGCCGACCGTGGCTGCTGTCCACCTTGACACGGTCGCCGGCCGACGCAACAACTCTCGCCGCGCCAAAGGGCGCCCATACAGCTCTCTGGCTGCATGGGGCCGAGAGCTGGGCGGCTACCGGCACCTTTCGCCAGGTGACCGGTGAGCCACGGCCCCGGGTGGGTGTGTCTCTCCAAATGCCCGCAAGGGCCTCCCACCAATGCGGAACAGAGATTCCGGTCGGCGGCTCGGCCGCCGGCCGGATTTTCCTCTGCTGACCGTTCCGTTGGCCGTGACCCGACCGTACGAGGGCTGCTGATGCCCATCTACACGCGCACCGGCGACGACGGCGAAACCGGACTGTTCGGCAACCGCCGGGTGCCCAAGGACCATCTCCGCATCGAGGCCTACGGCACCATCGACGAACTGAACTCGTTCGTCGGCCTGCTGCGCACCGAGCCCCTGGCGCCGGAGTTCGACCGGCAACTGCAGTCGGTGCAGGACGCCCTGTTCGACATCGGCGCGGACCTGGCCACCGAAGGCGGCAAGGCGTCCCTGGTCAGGATCGTGCCAGCGATCGCGGCGATGGAAGCCTGGATCGATGCATCCGAGCGCGCCCTGCAGCCCCTGCGCACGTTCGTGCTGCCGGGCGGAACCCGGGTCGCTGCGCTGCTGCACGTGCTGCGCACGATCGCCCGCAGGGCGGAACGCTGCTACTGGACGCTCGCCCGAGCCAACCGCGATGACGCGGCGATGGCGATACCCAAGGAGTTGGGCATCTATCTCAACAGGCTGTCGGACCTGTGTTTCTCATGGGCCCGCCGAGCCAACCAGCAGGCTGGCGTCGCGGATGTCCCATGGACCAGGCCAGTCTGACTGCCCAGGCCGGTCTGATTGGCTAGGGCGCTTGACTGGAAAGACCAGTCAAACTGCCCACCAGTTCAAACTGCCTGCCGGATCAAACCGGGCCAGCAGCCGTGCGGCCGAGGCGGCAAGCGCGGCGCAGCCACATCATCGCGCGCTCGACTTCGCGCGGACCGGTCACCGGGATCTCGACGAACTCGCGCGAGTGCGGGTCACCATCGTCCGGCATGCGCTTGGCGCCAATGATCTTCAGCGCCTCGGTCACCTGAGGGGGCGCCAGCTTGACGACGACACCCTTCTTGCCGAGGTAGGCGAAAACCTGGCCGCGGACCAGGAAGCAGTCCTTCCCGTCACGCTTCTCTCGGGCAACATCCTTCCAGGCGCAGAGCCGCTCGACGATCGTGGCAAGTGGATCCATTGGGCGGAGCACTATAGCGAACGGACACCATTCCCGCCAGGACGGATTGCAGGCAATGCCAATTGCCATCGCCGCCACACCCCATCAGCGACGGGCGAACATGTTCTTCGTCACCAGCCAGACCATCGCCGGGTACTCGTCGAGGCGGCGGCGCAGGTATTGGATCGCCATGTCCCAACTGAGCGCGAACGGCACGTAGAGCCGCGCCTTGATGCCTTGCCGCTGCAGGTCGGCGAGGAACCGCTCGCGCGGCACGCCGTACAGCATCTGCACCTCGAACCGGTCCTTACCGGCCCCGGTCTTTGGCACCACCTGCTCGAGGAAGCGCCGCACATAGACGTCGTCGTGGCTGGCGAACTCGACGTAGTGGCCGCGCTGCAGCAGCGTCTGCGCGAACGCCAGCATGCGGCCCTTCATCGCCGGCTTGTCGGTCAGCGCCACCTCGGCCGGCTCGCGGTAGATGCCGATGACGAGCCGCACCCGCATGCCCTTCGGCAGCGCATCGAGATCCTTCTCGGTGCGATGCAACCGCGTCTGCAACACACCGCCCACATTGCGCAGGCCCTGGGCATGCAAACGCCGCAACGCGTCGATGGTGAAGTCGGTCCAATGCCGGCTCTCCATGTCGATCGAGATGTCGACGCCACGCTCGGCAGCGCGCCGCGCGATCTGCTCGAGCGCCGCGAACGAACCCGCCGCATCGCCACCGAGCTGCAGCGGGGACGTCGTGTAGGACGACGGCTTCAGCGACAGCGTCGGCCGCTGGTCCAGCGGCAGCGCCGCCGCCGCGTCGACCATCTGCAGGTAGGTGTCGAGGTTCTGCTGCGCCTGCTCGGCGGTGCGGATGTCCTCCGCCAGCAGGTCGAGCGTCGACCACAGGCCACGTTCGCGCTTGCACTTCTGCACGACCGCGACGGCCTTGGCCAAGGAGTCGCCAGCGACGTAGGGGCTGGCGAAGAACCGCACCAGGAAGGCGGGGATGACGCGGATCAGCGGGTTCACAGCGGGGCGCGGATCATGCCGTCGACCACCGCCGAACGCCATGCGACTCAAGTTCCCCCATGCCATCGGTCCGATCCAGGACGCATCGAGGTCCTGTCGGCCATCGCGCCGAGGCGAACGCATGCGCATCACGTGGTTGTTGGAAGTCGCGGATCAGCTCTGGGGCGGCGTCAAGGTCGCCCTGGAAAACGCCAATTGGCTGCAGCGCCATGGTCATCAGGTGACCGTGGTCAGCCGCAGCCGAGCCCCGGCCTGGATGCGCCTCGAATGCGCGTTCCAGCAGGTGCAGGACTTCCACGCCGAACACCTGCCCGATGGCGACGTCATCATCGGCACGTTCTGGACGACCGTGCCGTGGGCCGCGAGTGCCGGGCCCGGCAAGGGCGTTCCGGTGCACTTCTGCCAGGGCTACGAAGGCGACAACCAGGAGCAGAGCGCCCTGCGGGAACGTATCGAAGCGGCCTACCGCCTGCCGGGGGTCGCCCACATCACGATCGCGCCGCACCTGACCCGGCTGCTGCAGGAACGCTTCGGCGTGAAGGCGCACGAGGTCCGCTACGCGATCGACCACGGCGTGCACTTCCCTGGTGAGGCCCGCACCCCGGGGTCACCGTTGCGCATCGGACTCGTCGGCCCGGCCCAGGTCGCCTGGAAGGGCCTGGAGACCGGCTACGCCGCTTGCCGCCTGCTGCAGGCGGCCGGCCAACAGTTCGTGCTGGTGCGCGCGACCAACACGGAGCCGACCGCGAACGAACTGGCAGCGCCGTTCCCGATCGAATGGCACCGCCAGGTGCCGCCCGCGTCGATGGGCAACTACTACCGCTCCCTCGACGTGCTGATGGTCACCAGCGGCCCGGAAGAGGGCTTCTTCCTGCCCGCGATCGAAGCGATGGCCTGCGGTGTGCCGACCGTGCTGACCGACGTGCCGTGCTTCCGCGACCACGCCGCCGTGGCCGGCAACGACCGCTACGCGCTGTTCGTGCCGCCCGCCAACGCCGGGGAGACCGCGCAGGCAGTGGTCATCGCCAGCTCGTTGCCCGAAGTGCGCACGGCCCTGCGCAGCGCCGGACTCGAACTCGCTGCGCACTACCACCAGGACCACCACGGCGAACAGTTCGTGGCCGCCCTGGCGGAGATCGTCGCGCAGCGCGCCCAGAAGGCACTGCGCGCGCCGATGCGCCTCGTCGGCCAACCCGAACGCCCGGTGACCAGGTCGCCGGATACGGACCTCGAACAACTGCGCCAGCGCCTGCAGGCGGCGGCGGCGAAGCGCGCGCAGGACGGCGACCTCGGCGCTGCCGCGCGCGCGCTGACCGCCGCCCACCACCTGTCGCCCGACGATCGCGAACTGCTGCACGCGGCCGCCGACGCCAACCTCACCGCCGGTGCGCCAGACCAGGCACTGCAGATGTGGGATCGACTCGTCGACCAGGGCGTCGAAGCGGAGGCCCTGCACACCGGCCGTGGCCACGCGCTGCACGCGCTGGGTCGCATGCACGATGCCGCACAGGCCTTCCGGGCCGCGCTCGCCGTCGGCGACCGCAGCGCCAGTGCGCACAACCGGCTGGGCGTCGTGCTGTTCCAGGCCGGCGACGTCGCCGGTGCGCGCGCGGAGTTCGAGCGGGCGCTGATGCTGCAGCCCGACCACGGCGATGCGCGCGCCAACCTCGCCGCGCTGCCGGCAGCGTGAATCCGTGCGGATCCTGACCAACCTGCCGCTCGAGTGCTTCGACGAACGCGCGGCGATGCGCGGCGTCGAACTGGTCACCTACGGCCCGCGCGACCGCATGCTGGTGGACGGCGTGCACTTCCCGTTCGACGTCGCGTTCGATCCGTCGGTCGGCACCTGGGACGAACTGCAGGCCGCGCTGCCGCCCGGCTTCACGCCAGACCTCGTGCTGATCTGGTGGCCCGACCAGGAGCCGCTGCCGATCGGCCTCGAGCACTGCGGTGCCCAGGTCGTCGGCGTGATGTCCGACTACAACCTGACGCTGCCGTACGTCGCCGGCCTGTGGCCGTTCTTCGACGTGCTGCTGTGCGACCGCGCCGGCCAGGAACTGTTCGCGCGGCTCGGTTTCGCGGCCGTGCGCTATTGGTGCCAGTACGCGCACAAGCGGCCGTTCCACCGCATCCATGCCGATGCCGGCCCACGCGACATCGACGTCGGTTTCGCCGGCAACCTGAATCCCGCGGTGCAGCGCGAACGCGCGCCGTGGCTCGACCGCGTGCGCGCCCTCGACCGGATCGGCGTGCGCAGCGAGGTGCGCGGCGGCGTGCACGGCGACGCCTACGGCCGCTTCCTGTCGCGCTGCCGCATCGGCTGGAACCGTTCGATCCGCGGCGAGATGAACCTGCGCGGCTTCGAGGTCCCGGCCTGCGGTGCGCTGCTGCTGATGGAACGCGCCAACCTGGAGGTCGCCGACTTCTTCGTGCCCGGTGAAGAGTGCGTGCTGCACGGCGACGACGACTTCGAAGCGACCGTGCAGGAACTGCTCGCCGACCCGGCGCGCTGCGCACGCATCGCCGCCGCGGGCCATCGGCGCGTGCAGCAGCACCGCTTCGGCAACCGCATCACGCAACTGGCGACCCTGCTGGCCGAGCCTGGCCCGGGCCGCCCGGCGAGCAGCCCCGCCGACCGCGCCCTCGGCCGCGCCACGGCGCTGGTGCGGACCTGGGCGGACGGATCGACCATCGCCGCGGCGGCACTCACCGCACACGAGCTGGCGCCTGACGATCCGCGCACGCTGAACCTGCTGGCCCTCGTGACGCTGCGCTGGCGCGGCGACGCCGGCCTCGACGCGTCGTTCCAGCTGTGGCTGCGGGCCGCGACGATCGCGCCGGGTTACGTGCCGGCGGCCGCCAACCTGCACGTGCTGGCGGGCGCGACGACCGACCGCGGCCTGCAGTCGCGCATCCGCAACGAGCTCGAACGGCGCCTCGCCACGCCGACCTGGGCCGACGTCGACGGCCCGGTGCTACCGCTCGGCTTCAGCGCCACCGCGATCGACCGCTCGCTGGCCCTGCAAACGGCCGTGCGCGCCGGCAGCCCCGCCGCGCTGGCGACCGCACTGCGGCCCTGACGACGCCCGATCTCGCGATCCCTGACGCTTGGCTTGACCCTCACGGGGCGGTCGCGGACCTTCTCCGCCCCCCGTTCCGGGGCTCTCGCCAATGACCGCCACTCCCTCGCCCAAATCCCACCGTTGGTCCTTCTACCGCGCCGGCGGTGTCGACCAGGTCCGCCTCGACACCGGGGCCGACATCCTCGCCCTCGACGAACTCGACCAGAAGCTGTGGGTCGCCCTCAGCTGCCCCGTGAAGGGCCTCGAGATCGATGAACGCACGCTGCAGCTGCTCGACAGCGACGGCGACGCGCACGTCCGCCCGCCGGAGATCCTGGCCGCGGTGAAGTGGCTGCGCGAAGCGCTGCAGAACGCCGACGCCATGGCAAAGGGCACGGATGGCCTGCAATTGGCCAATCTGCGCAAGGACACTGCCGAGGGCAAAGCGCTGTTCGCCTCGGCGACGCACATCCTGAAGAGCCTGGGCAAGGAAGCGACCGTCATCACCGTCGCCGACACCGCGAAGACCGCCGACGTGTTCGCGCAGGGCAAGCGCAATGGCGATGGCGTGGTGCCGCCGGAGACCATCGACGACGCCAAGGTGCGCGCCGCCGCGACCGACATCATCACCTGCATGGGCGGCGTGACCGACCGCTCCGGCAAGCCGGGCTTCGACCAGGCCAAGCTCGACGCGTTCCTGGCCGCCTGCGCCGACTTCGACGCCTGGCACAAGGCCGCCGAGGCCGACGCCAAGAACGTGATGCCGCTCGGTGCCAGCACCGGTGCTGCCTACGCGGCGTTCGCCGCGGTGCGCGGCAAGATCGACGACTTCTTCGGTCGCTGCCGGCTCGCCGCGTTCGATCCGCGGTCGCTGAACGCGGTGAACCGTGAGCAGGATGCCTACATCGCCGCCGCCGCCAAGGACCTGACGATCACCGCCAGCGAAGTCGCGCACTTCCCGTTGGCGATCGTCGAAGCGAACAAGGCACTGCCGCTGACGAAGGCCCTGAACCCGGCCTGGGCCGGCCCGATCGCCGCGTTCCGCGACGCGTGCTGCAAGGACAAGGAGACGCTGACGGAAGCCGACTGGAGCGCCCTGTGCGGCAAGCTCGCGGCGCACGGCGCCTGGCTCGGCAAGAAGGCCGGCGCCGCGGCCGAAGCGCTCGGCATCGCGCGCGTGCGCGAGATCCTGGCCAGCAACGCCAAGGCGGGCCTGCAGCAGGCGATCACCGACGACCTCGCGGTCGCCGGCGAAGTCGACGCGATGGCGCGCGTCGAGAAGCTGGTGCGGCTGCAGCGCGACTTCGCGCGGCTGCTGAACAACTACGTCAGCTTCACCGACTTCTATGCGCGCCGCGGCGCCATCTTCCAGGCCGGTACGCTGTACCTGGACGGCCGCGCGATGGAGCTGTGCTTCCACGTCCACGACGGCGGCAAGCACGGCGCGATGGCGTCGATGTCGAAGACCTACCTCGCCTACGTCGACTGCACGCGCCCCGGCATGCCGAAGATGCAGGTCGCCTGTGCGTTCACGGCGGGCGACAGCGACAACCTGTTCGTCGGCCGCAACGGCATCTTCTACGACCGCAAGGGCCGCGACTGGGACGCGACGATCAGCAAGATCGTCGACAACCCGATCAGCATCGGCCAGGCGTTCTGGTCGCCCTACAAGAAGCTGATGCGCTGGATCGAGGAGCAGGTCAACAAGCGCGCCGCCGCTGCCGAGTCCGCGTCGAGCGACAAGCTGACCGCGGCCGCCAGCAAGGTCGGCGATGCCGCCGCGACCGGCAAGCCGGCCGAAGCGAAGAAGTTCGACCCGAGCGTCGTGGCGCTGTTCAGCGTCGCCATCGCCAGCATCACCGGCGTGTTCGGCACCATCATCGCGGTGTTCGCCGGCATGGGCGCTTGGATGCCGATCGGCATCCTCGGCGTGATCCTCGGCATCAGCGGCCCGTCGATGCTGATCGCGTGGATGAAGCTGCGCCAGCGCAACCTCGGCCCGATCCTGGATGCGAACGGCTGGGCGGTCAACACGATGACCAAGGTCAACATCCCGCTCGGCGGCTCGCTGACGGAGCTGCCGAAGATCCCGGCCGGCTCGGCGCGTTCGCTGGTCGACCCGTACGCGGAGAAGAAGAGCATCTGGCCGACACTGCTGCTCTGGCTGCTGGCGCTCGCCGCCATCGGTTACGGGCTCTACCGGACCAACGTGCTGCACAAGCTGCTGCCGGACTACCCGTGGCTGCAGCACCACGTCGAGAACGCACTGCTGGCCGACAAGGACAGCGGCGTCGCCGGCGACGCGATCGTGCTGACGGTCCGTTCCAGCGACGACGAGCTCGAGGTCTACGACGACGCGGGCAAGCTGATCGACAAGCCCAAGGTCGCCGCCGGCAAGGCGACGCTGGCGATCCCGGCGGCGATGAAGGCCGGCGTGCTGATCGTGCGCGATGGCGCCAGCGCGACCGAGGTGACGATCACCGTCACCGAGAAGAAGTAGCCCAGGGGGCGACCGCGCCGCGGCTCAGCCGTGCGCGGTCGCCATCTCGCCGGCCTCGCCGACGATCGGCGGCATCTCGGCCGCCAACGCCAGCGCTCGCTCCTCGGCGACAGCGACGTCGGGCGCCGCCCACAGCAGCTCGGCGAGCTTGGTGTGCAGTTCCGGCCGCACATCGCGCAGCAACAGTTCGAGCACCGACAAGCCCGGTTCGTCGTCGGGGAAGCGCGTCTGCATCAGCGGATGTTGGCGCGCACTGTCGACGAAGCGCTGCGCCGACAGCGGGCGATAGCGGCAGAAGAACTCGAAGTGCCACGGCAGGAACCGCATTGCCCGCTCGTGCCCCTTCTCGTCGTCGCGGAAGTGCGTCTTCATCTTCTGCGCGAGGTCGTGGTAGACGCCGAGCCGCTCGCGCGCATCGGGCTCCCAAGCCTTCTTCTCGGCGATCTCGCGGAAGATCCACGGCTTGATCAACGCGCCGCGGCCGATCATCACCGACGCCACGCCGCTCTTCTGCCAGCGCTCGTGCGTCTCGTACCACGTCAGCAGGTCGCCGTTGCCGATCACCGGGATCGTGCGTTCGGCCGCGATGCGGGCGATGGAGTCCCAATCGGCCGCGCGCGAGTAGCGCTGTTCGCGCGTGCGACCGTGCACGGTGATCGCCTTGGCACCGGCTTCCTCGATCGCCTTCGCGACCTCGCTGGCGTTCTGCTCGCTCTCGGTCCAGCCGAGCCGGATCTTCACGGTGACGGGCACCGGCACGGCCTGCACCATCTCGGCAACCAGCTTGCCCAGCTGGGCCGGCCGCTGCAGCAACGTCGCCCCCATGCCACGCTTGACCGTGTCGTGGATCGGACAGCCGCAGTTCAGGTCCACCCAGGTCGCGCCCCGCTCGACTGCCGCCAGGCTCGCCGTGATGGCGTCCGGGGCCCTCGACGCCGCGATCTGCGCCCCGAAACAGGACTCGTCGGGGTGCTTGCGCAGCAGGGCCAGCTCGCTCTTGCTGCGGCGCACGACCTGGTAGGCGTACGCCATCTCACCCATGGTGACGACGCATCCGTGCTGCAGGCACAGGCGGCGGAACGGCAGGTTGCCACCCTTGGTCAACGGTGCCAGCAGAACGAGGCCTCGGAAGTCCATCGAGCCATCCTGGCCGCCACCAAGGCCGCTTTCCACCCGGTATAGTCGCCGGGCCCTGCCTCGTCCCCCCATGAACGCCCTCCATCTCGTCGGGGCCAGCGCCGCGATCTCGTTGGCCTGCTGGCTCGTTTCCGTCGATCGATCGACGCCACCGGCGGTTGCCGCAGCCGCGGCGCCAGCCGTAGCCGAGGGCCACTTCGTGCTCGTCGTCGAAGGCAACCGCAACTCGCTCGCGATCACGCATGCGGCGCGCAAGGCCGATCCCTGGGCCGGCACGCCCAAGGGACTGCACAGCGATTGGCGCCTGACCATCCGCGATGGCGCCGGAGCCGTGCTCGCCGAGTTGCCGCTCGACATGTCACCGTTCGCGGTCGGCGCGGCCGAGCAAGGCCAGGGCAC
>CAMAUH010000003.1 GCA_945861365.1 Candidatus Kuenenia stuttgartensis | reverse complement strand
TTCAGCAGCTCGCTGGCGTGCCAGTTCGTGCTGCCGGCGGGCGTGCCGATCGGCGCCGAGTTCCACGCCCAGGCCGCCGCACTGGTGCTGCCGAACAGCCTGCCGAACGGCCAGAACGCCTTCGGCGCGGTGACCAGCAACGGCATCGGCAGCTTCGTCAGCGTGCACTGAGCTCGCGACCGGCACGGCGCGCCGGGGAAACAGTCCTCCCGCGCGGGCGGGAAGAATGGCGGAGAGGGAGGGATTCGAACCCTCGGTGGGTTGCCCCACGCCGGTTTTCGAAACCGGTACATTCAGCCACTCTGCCACCTCTCCGCGAGGGGTCGCCGCGCAGAGCGCGGGGCGCCGATGAGGGCGCGGATCGTGCCGACCGCGGTGCCGCTTTGCAACAGCCAAGGAAGGCTGCTTTCAGCCAGAGGCCTGCCGCTTGCCGCGGAAGAACGCGCGCAGCAACTCGGCGCTGTCGGCCGCCGCGATGCCCTCGGTCACATCACAACGATGGTTCAGCCGCGGGTCCTCGAGCAGCGTCGCCAGCGAACGGACCGCGCCGAACTTCGGGTCGCGCGCACCGAACACGACCCGCTCGACGCGCGCGTGCAGGATCGCGCCAGCACACAGGAAACACGGCTCCAGGGTGCAGTAGAGGGTCGCGCCGGTGAGGCGCTTCGAACCAGCGCTGGCGATCGCCTGCTGCAGGGCTTCCATCTCGGCGTGTGCGAACGGCGAGCGCAGCGCCTCGACGCGATTGCGTCCTTCGCCGACCACTGCACCACCGACCACGACCAGCGCACCGACCGGCACTTCGTCGTCGGCCGCCGCCGCGCGTGCGAGCTCGAGGCAGCGCTGCAGCCACCGCACGTCTTCGCTTGTCGGTGGCAGCGGGCTCATCTATGGTCCGCCACTCTTCCGCCCACGGAACCTGTGAGCAAGCGCGACTTCCTTTCGACAGCCGATCTCACCCGAGCCGAACTCGACGACCTCCTGGACTTGTCTGCGCGCGTGAAGGGCAAGAAGCCCGGTCAGGTGCTCGCTGGCAAGACGCTCGGCCTGCTGTTCTTCCAACCGAGCCTGCGCACGCGGGTGTCGTTCGAAGTGGCGATGGTGCAGCTGGGCGGCCACTGCATCAACCTGTCGAGCGACGACCTCTACGAGCTCGAACCGCAGGAACAGGCGGTAATGGACGGCGCCGCCGAGGAGCACGTCAAGGACGCCGCCCGCACGCTGTCGCGCTACGTCGACGCGCTGGGCATCCGTTCCGCGGCGCGCACCGGCACGTGGGAACGCGACCGGCAGGAGCTGCTGCTGCGCAGCTACGCGAAGTACTCGTCGGTGCCGGTGATCAACCTCGAGACGTGCTTCGGCCACCCGTGCCAGGCGCTGGCCGACGTGCTGACGATGCGCGAACAGCTGGTGTCGCTGCGCGGCCGCAAGCTGACGCTGCTGTGGTGCAACCACCCCGAGCCGAAGTCGCTCGGCCCGACCCATTCGATCCTGCAGCTCGCGGCGCTGTCCGGCATGCAGATCACGCTGGCGCATCCGCTCGGCTTCGAAGTCGACGGCGCGGTGCTCGACGGCGCGCGCGGGGTCGCCCAGCAGACCGGCGGATCGCTGCAGGTCGTCAACGACATGCAGGCGGCCGCGCGCGGGGCCGAGGTGCTGTATGCGCGTTCGTGGGGCTCGACCAAGCACTGGCACGACGGCGAACGCGAGGCGATCCTCAAGCGCTCGCTGACCGACTGGCGCGTCGACGAGCAGTTGATGGCGTCGACGAAGAACGCGTTGCTGATGCACCCGCTGCCCGTGCGCCGCAACGTCGCCGCCACCGACGCGGTGCTCGACGGCAAGCAATCGCTGATCTACGAGCAGGCCGCCAACCGCGCGCACGTGCAGAAGGCGCTGCTGATGCATCTGCTGAAGTGACTTCGTAGTCAGTGCCGAGCCGGCGCGCGGCCAGCAGCCTGCGCCACCGCTGCCAGACCATCCTGCAGCCCGATGCGCGGGGCCCACTGCAGCACGCGCCGCGCTTGCGCCCCGTCGGCGACCCAGCCGATCGCGCGGATCTCGCGCACCTTGTCGCGGTTGAAGTGCCCGACATCGCCGCGCCAGCGTCCGAACCACTCGGCGACGACAGCCGCCGCGAAGGCCACCGGCATCGGCACTGGCAGCAAGCGCGCCCGGCGGCCGCAGGCCGCGGCCATCGCGCGCACGAACGCATGCGTGTCGGTGCGTTCCGGGCCGTCCAGCGGCAATACGACGCCGGGCTGGCGCAACGCTGCAGCAGCCAGGATCGCGTCGACGACATCGTCGGCGTGCACGACCGACAGCGGGCGCGGCGTGAACGGCACCGCGGCCAGCACCGCACAGGCTTGCCGGAACATCAGCGACGTGGCGGCATCGCCAGGGCCGTAGACGACCGGCGGTCGCAGCACGGTCCACGCGAGCGGGCTGCCGACGACGTGCAGTTCCCCCTGCAACTTGCTGGCGCCGTACAGCGAAACCGGCTGGCAGCGCGCCGGCGCCGCCGCGGCGGTCGCGCCATCACGGCTCGGCCCGGCCGCTGCCAACGACGACACGTGGACGAAATGTGCGGTCGGCGCAGCAGCAATCGTCGCGGCAACCAAGCGGGCGGTTCCATCCGCGTTGACGGCATCGAAATCGGTGGCCCGACAGCCCTTCAGGGTGCCGGCCAGATGCAGCACCGTGGCCACACCGGCCACCGCCGCGCGCAAGCGTTCGCCAACCGCCGGATCGGCCAGATCCCCACATCGGAGGCTCGCCGCGGGCAACCCGGACGCCACCGCGCGCGCCGGATCGCGCACCAAGCAGCGCACCTGCTCGGGCGCATGGCCCGACTGCAGCAGCCGCCGCACCACCAGGCCGCCGAGAAAACCCGTAGCGCCGGTCACCAACACGCCGCCATTCAGAGGCAACACAGCAGGTACAAAGGTTTTGTCAGGGTTTCACGGCCAATCTAGCATGCACCGTCCTGCTTTGGACATCTTCGAGAAGTGTGAAGGTTTCAGTCGAGCCCGCGAGCTGCAAGCGCAGGGCGTGTACCCCTACTTCATCCCGCTGCACGGCAGCGAAGGCACGGAGGTGGAGATCGGCGGCCAGCGCCTGATCATGATCGGCAGCAACAACTACCTCGGGCTCACCCACCACCCGAAGGTGCGCGAGGCCGCGATCGCGGCGGTCCGGCAGTACGGCACATCCTGCTCCGGCTCGCGCTTCCTCAACGGCACGTTGGAACTGCACGAAGAACTCGAACGTCGGCTCGCGACGTTCGTCGGCCAGGAAGCCGCGCTGTGCTTCTCGACCGGCTTCCAGACCAACCTCGGTGCGATCTCGGCGATCTCGGGCAAGGACGACGTGATCCTGTGCGATCGCGAGAACCACGCCTCGATCATCGACGGTTGCCGGCTGAGCTTCGCCGACGTGCGCAAGTTCAGGCACAACGACGTCGCCGACCTCGAAGGCCACCTGCAGCGCGCGCAAGCCCAGAACAAGGGCATGCTGATCGTGGTAGATGGCCTCTTCTCGATGATGGGCGACATCGCGCCGCTGCGCGAGATCCGCGCCCTGGCCGACCAGTACGGCGCGCGCCTGATGGTCGACGAGGCGCACTCGATGGGCGTGATCGGCGCCCGCGGGCGCGGCGCGGCCGAACACTGCGGTATCCAGCCCGACATGGTGATGGGCACGTTCAGCAAGAGCTTCGCCAGCCTCGGCGGCTTCATCGCCGGCCCCGCGAACGTGATCCACTACATGCGCCACCACGCGCGCTCGCTGATCTTCTCGGCGTCGATCACGCCGGCTTCGGCGGCTGCCGCACTGGCGGCGCTCGAACTGATCGAGACGCGGCCCGACATGCGCAAGCGCGTGCTCGAAGTGGCGCACCGGGTGCGCACCGGCCTCGCCGACCTCGGCTACAAGACCGCCGGCACACCGTCGAGCCCCATCGTGCCGGTGCTGGTCGGCGACCAGGACCGCATGCTGCGGCTGTGGCGCACGCTGTTCGATTGCGGACTGTTCACCAACGCCGTCACGCAACCGGCGGTGCCGTTCGGGCACGACCTGATCCGCACGTCCTACATCGCGAGCCACACCGACGCGCAGATCGAGCAGGTCGTCGAGCGCTTCGCCGAAGCCGGTCGCCGGGTCGGCATCCTCGGCGCCTCCGCTGGCGATCCGACGTCGCACAGCGCCGGCCGCTGAACGGGCTGGCTCGGCGCCCTCCACCGCGTAGCGTGTCGCCGCGATGACCGAGGCGCCTCCCTTCGTCCACCTGCACGTGCGCTCGCACTACAGCTTGCTGGCGGCGCCGTCGGAAGTCGGCTCGCTGGTCGGCGCCGCGGCAGAGGACGGCCAGACGGCGCTGGCGCTGACCGACAACGGCAACCTGTTCGGCGCAGTCGAGTTCCTGAAGGCCTGCAAGGAGAAGAAGGTCAAACCGATCCTCGGCCAGACGACCTACGTCGCCGGCCGCACGCGCAAGGAGACGGCTGGCGCCGACAACCCGACGTTCGACCTGACGCTGCTGGCAACCAACAACCAGGGCCTCGACAACCTGAAGAAGCTGTCCGGCCGCGCCTGGCTGGAAGGATTCAGCTACCGGCCGCGCGTCGACCTCGAGGTGCTACAGGAACACCGCGAAGGGATCATCGCCCTGTCGGGCACGGTGTCGTCGCAGATCGCCACGGCGGTGCTGCAGAACGACATCGCTGGCGCGCGCACGACGGCCCTGCAGCTGCGCGAACTGTTCGGCGCCGACAACTTCTTCCTCGAGGTCGCCGAGACCGGCTACGAGCAGCAGCGCAAGGTCACGCGGGCTCTGCGCGCGCTTGGCCAGGAGCTGGGCATCCCGTGCGTCGCCACCAACGACGTGCACTACCTGAAGGCCGACGACTGGTTGGCGCAGGACATCATGCTGTGCATCCGCAGCGGCAAGACCGTCGCGGATCCGCAGCGCTTCCGGATGAGCTCGCACGAGCTGTTCCTGAAGTCGCGGGCGCAGATGGCCACGGCGTTCGCCGATTGGCCGGAAGCACTGCAGCAGACGGTCGCGATCGCCGAGCGCTGCAACGTCGGCATCGAGTTCGGCGTCTACCACCTGCCGGTGTTCAAGCCCGACGACGGCAGTCCGCCGGAGGTGCACTTCGAGAAGCTGTGCCGGGAAGGCGCGATCCGCCGCTACGGCGCGATCGACGAACGCGTCGGCAAGCGCCTCGAGTACGAGATCGGCGTGATCCGGAAGCTGGGTTTCGTCAGCTACTTCCTGATCGTGCAGGACTTCATCGCCAAGGCGCGATCGATGGGCATTCCGGTGGGGCCAGGCCGCGGCTCGGCGGCAGGCTCGATCATCGCCTACTGCCTCGGCATCACCGACGTCTGCCCGCTGCGCTACGCGTTGCTGTTCGAGCGCTTCCTGAATCCTGGCCGCGTGTCGATGCCCGATATCGACATCGACTTCTGCGGCAACCGCCGCGACGAGGTCATCCAGTACGTGCGGCAGAAGTACGGCGACGACTGCGTCTGCCAGATCATCACGTTCGGCACGATGGCCAGCCGCGGTGTGCTGCGCGACGTCGGGCGCGTGCTCGACTTCCCGATCGCCGACGTCGACAAGCTGTGCAAGAAGGTGCCCCAGGGACCGGGTGCGTCCCTGCAGGCAGCGCTCGATACCGACGCGGAATTGAAGGGCATCCGCGACAGCACGCCGCAACACAAGCGCTTGTTCGAGCTGGCGCTGAAGCTCGAAGGACTCGCGCGCCACAGTTCGATCCATGCCGCTGGCGTGGTGATTGCGGACCGCCCGCTGCGCGACTACGTGCCGCTGGCGAAGAACGGCGAGGACGTGATCACGCAGTGGCAGATGACCGAACTCGAGGAAGTCGGCCTGCTGAAGATGGACTTCCTTGGCCTGAAGACGCTGACGATCCTGCAGGAAGCCGTGCGGCTGGTGCAGGAGGTGCACGGCGTGCAGATCGACCTCGGCACGCTGCAGCTCGATGACAAGCCCACCTACCAGCTGATCACCCGCGGCGAGACCCAAGGCGTGTTCCAACTCGAATCCAGCGGCATGCGCGAGCTGCTGATGCGGTTGAAGCCGGATACGTTCGAGGACGTGATCGCCGTGCTGGCGCTGTATCGCCCGGGCCCGCTCGGTTCCGGAATGGTGGACATGTTCGTGCGGCGCAAACACGGCGAGGAGGTCGTCGTCTACCCGCACGATTCGACGAAGCCGGTCCTGGAGCCGACCTACGGAGTCATCGTCTACCAGGAGCAGGTGATGCAGATCTCCAACGTCGTCGGCGGGTTCTCGATGACCGAAGCCGACAACCTGCGCAAGGCGATGGGCAAGAAGAAGCCCGAGGTGATGGCCAAGTTCAAGGACCAGTTCGTCGCCGGCGCGGTGGCGAAGGGCCACTCGGAGAAGTTCGGGCGCGAGTTGTTCGAGACGATGGAGTTCTTCGCCGGCTACGGCTTCAACAAGTCGCACTCGACGGCGTATGCGTTGGTCACCTACCAGACCGCGTGGCTGAAGGCGCACTACCCGGTCGAGTTCACCGCCGCGAACCTGACGGTCGAGTCTGGCAACAGCGACAAGGTGAAGGAGTTCTTCGACGAAGCGCGGCGGTCCGGCATGCCGATCCTGCCGCCCAGCATCAACCAGTCGCTCCGCTACTTCGGCGTCGAGGGCAAGGGCATTCGCTACGGGCTCGGCGCGGTGAAGGGCGTCGGTGCGCGGGCGGCGGATGCCATCGCCAACGAACGCAAGCGTGGCGGTCCCTTCGCAAGCCTCGACGACCTGTGCGAACGGCTCGATGCGAACCTGCTGAACAAGACGGCGCTGGAGGCGATGGTGCAGGCAGGGGCCTTCGACGGCCTTGGACGTTCCCGAGCCGCCACATTCACCGCGATCGAGGCTGCGCTACGCAACGCCGCGAAGGCCCGCGAGGACCGCCGCCGCGGCCAGAAGATGCTGTTCATGCCACCGACCGCCGCAAACGCTGCTGCTGCAGCTCCAGCCGGCGACGAGTGGCCGGAGAACGAACGCCTGATGCGGGAGAAGGAGTCGCTCGGCTTCTACCTGTCCGGGCATCCGTTCGAAAAGCGCGGCGCGTTCCTGCGCCGGATCGCGGGCCAGTCGACGGCGAACCTGGGGAAGGTCGAGCCGGGTGGCTCGGTACGCATCGCGGGCATGATCAGCTCGGTCAGGGTGCTGCAGATCAAGCAAGGGAAGAACGCTGGCCAGAAGATGGCGCGATTCCAGCTCGAGGACCTCGACGGCAAGGTGCCGGTGACCTGCTTCGCCCGCAACTTCGCGACGATGAAGGATCGGATCATCGAGGACGCGATCGTGTTCCTGACCGGGCGCCTCGATTCCAACAGCGAAGAACGGGCACTGCTGCTCGACCAGCTCGAAGCGGCCAACGAAGTCGTCCGTCGCGAGGTCGCGGGGATCGTCGTCAACCTGCGCGGGGAGATGGCCAACGAGTCGAATCTGCAGCGCCTTGCCGAGATAGCGAACCGCCACCGTGGCCAGCAGCACCTGCTGCTCGACGTCGAGGAAAGCGGGAACTGCTATCGGGTCCGCGCGGACGAAGGCGTCAAGGTCGGCGACAGCCTGATCGACGAACTAGCCCTGCTCGTGGGCCCAACCAACCTGTCGTTCACCCGCATGTAGCGCAGGTGGCCCACGGCGTAACTGGCATCCAGCGATCTGGGCACGAACAACCAAGGCCGCGCCGGGAGCCAAGGCTCTCGACACGGCCTGCAGTTATCACGAACCTGGCCGACCGGAGGTCAGCCAAGAACCGATCTCAGCTGGCGCCGGCGCCCTGCGCCTCGGCATCAACCGCATTCGTAGCCATCTCGGCCGCCTTCATCTGCTGCTCGAGGACATTGTTCTCGACCAACTCGAAGACGACCTTGGTGCCGCCATCGCCGATGCGATAGTCAGGCAACCGAAGGATGCGGGTGTAACCACCAGCGCGGTTCGCAAAACGCGGCCCGATCACCTCGAACAGCTTGCGCACTGCAGACTTGTCCTGCAGGAACGAAACTGCACGGCGGATGCGGTGGACCTTCGTCTTCGCGTCGCCGCTGCGGGCCAGAGTGATCATCTTCTCGACGAACGGCCGCAGCGCCTTCGCCTTGGCCAACGTCGTGATGACGCGCTCGTGCTTGATCACGGAAACAGTGAAGTTCTTGCGGAGAGCGGCGCGGTGCGCCGTGTTCCGACCCAACGACTTGCCAGCAACATTGTGCCTCATGGCCGCACCTATCCTTGCTTGTACTCTTCGATGTTCATCCCGAGCGACAGGCCAAGTGCGGCCAGCTTGCTCTTCACTTCCTTCAACGACGTCTTGCCGAAGTTTCGCACCTTCAGCAACTCAGGCTCTGCCAGCTGAACGAGGTCACGCATGGTCGCGACATTCTCGCTGTCCAGACAGTTCTTCGCACGAACCGAGAGCTCGAGCATGTCGATGCTCTTGTTGAGCAGATCGACCATCTCGCGACGACGCGCACCTTCGTCACCCTCAGGCGCGAGCGCGCCACCTTCAACTGCCAGGTCTTCCTTCAGATCGAAGTACTGGACGAAGGGATTCAGGTGCTTGCGGTAGATCTTGCTCGCCTCGACGAGAGCCATCTCCGGCGTGACCGTACCGTCGGTCCAGATCTCCAGGACCAAGCGGTCGTAATCGGTGGACTTGCCGACGCGCGTGTTCTCGATCGCGTAACGCACCCGGTGAACCGGGCTGAAGATCGAGTCAGCAGGGATCGTGCCGATCTCCTGCTCGTCCGCGACGTTCTCTTCGGCAGTGACGTAGCCGCGGCCCTTGCGGACCTGCATCTCGCAGTAGAAGCGCACGTCTTCGGTCAACGTGCAGATCTTCAACTCAGGGTTGGCGATCTCGACGTTGTGGTCCCCTTCGATCTTCTCGGCACGGACCTCGCCCTTCTGGTTGACGTCGATGCGAAGCGTCGTCGGCGCATCGGTATGCAGCTTGACGCGCAGCTTCTTGATGTTGAGAACGATCTGGGTGACGTCCTCGAGGACGCCCTGGATCGTCGAGAACTCGTGCACGACGCCATCGATACGCACCCACGTGACAGCGGTGCCTTCGATCGACGACAAAAGTACACGGCGCAGGCCATTGCCGATCGTCGTGCCGAAGCCCTTCTCGAAAGGCTCGACGACGAAACGACCGAATTGGGGAGTGGCCGTCTCCTGTTCCAAACGGACTTGGGACGGCAGCTCGAAGTTACGCCAACGAATACGCATTGCTCTGCTCCATGAGTCGGCCGGAGATAGACCTCCGACCTCGGATAGGAACTGTCGACTTGCCTAGCTGCTGGGCCTGTCTTGCCAGCCTTACTTCGAGCAGAGCTCGATGATCAGCTGCTCATTGATCTCGACGCTGACATCCTCGCGCTTGGGCAGCTGGATGACACGCCCCTTCAGCTCGGCGGGGACGGCCTCGAGCCAACCGGGCAACGAACGGCCCTTGTTCATCTCGACGGCGTCGCCAGCCTTCTTCTTGATCTTGTCGGTGCCGCGAACCTCGATCTCATCGCCCGACCGAACCAGGTATCCGGCGATGTCGATGCGCTTCTTGTTCACGTAGACGTGACCGTGGGCGACCATCTGCCGCGCATCGAAACGCGAGAACGCAAGGCCGAGACTCAACACGACGTTGTCGAGACGACGCTCCATCAGGACCAACAGGTTCTCACCCGTGTTGCCCTTCTGGCGCTGCGCGACAGAGAAGTAGTGCTGGAACTGACGCTCCATCACCCCGTAGATGCGCTTGCACTTCTGCTTCTCACGCAGCTGGGTGCCGTAGTCAGTGCCCTTCTTCGGGCGGACGTGCTGACCCGGGGGATAGTTGCGGCGGTTGACACCGCACTTCTCCGAGAAGCAGCGCTGTCCCTTGAGGAACAGCTTGACGCCTTCGCGGCGGCAGAGCTTGCAAACGTTCTTGTCGGTCCGTGCCATTGCAGTGCAGTAGTAGCTGGTGTTAGCGAGGCGATCAGGTCAGACGCGGCGACGCTTGCGCGGCCGGCAGCCATTGTGGGGAAGCGGCGTCACGTCCTCGATGGACTTGACCTCGATGCCAGAATTGGCCAATGCACGAATCGCTGATTCGCGGCCCGAACCCGGACCACGGACCAAGACCTCGAGCTCGTGCACACCCATCTTCTTGACCTTGTCGGCAACCTTCTCGGCTGCGCGCTGGGCCGCATAGGGAGTGCTCTTGCGGGAACCCTTGTAGCCGATGGTGCCAGCCGAGTCCCAAGCGATGACTTGGCCCGCGCTGTCGACGACGGTGATGATGGTGTTGTTGAAGGAGGCCTTCACGTGCGCGATGGCCTTGCCGACGTTCTTGCGAACGCGTGCCTTCTTCTTCTCGACAACCTGGGGAGACTGCTGGCTCATGGGATCACTTCCTCAGAATCTTCTTGTTGGCGACCGTCTTGCGCGGGCCCTTACGCGAGCGCGAGTTGCTTCGAGTTCGCTGACCACGCACCGGCAGACCACGTCGGTGACGCAGGCCGCGATAGCAGTAGATCTCCTTCAGGCGAGTGATGTTCTGCATCGTCAGGCGACGCAGTGCACCTTCGACCGGGAAGTTCTTCTCCAGGTAGCTGGCGATGTTGGCGATCTCATCGTCCTTCAGGTCCTTTGCGCGAACGCCCGGACTGATGGCAAGCTCCTTCAGGACCTTCTTGGCCAAGAAGGCGCCGACGCCATAGATGTACTGCAGCGCGATCTCGATGCGCTTCTCGTTGGGGATGTCTACACCGAGGAGACGTGGCATGGTTGGATCTCGACTACTTTCCTTGACGCTGCTTGTGCCGCGGATTGCTGCAGATGACGCGAACGACGCCGGAGCGCCTCACGACCTTGCAGTGCTCGCAGATGCGCCGAACGCTGGCTCTGACCTTCACGACAGTTCTCGCTTTGGGATTGGGTGGTTGGATGGTTCGGACTGACTTTGCTCGAGCCGAGGGAAGCCGACGATTCTAGCCTTGCCGTTGTCAAACGGCGACAGCGAAATCCGTACACGGTCTCCAGGCAGCAACCTCGCGATCGCCATCCGCAAACGGGAGGCGACGTGCGCGTCGAGCTCGAGACCATGAGTGGTTCGCAAGCGGAACATCCCGTTGGGCAGCGAACGCAAAACGATGGCGTAGTCGCCATCCCCTTGCATCGCGGCACGGGATGCTGGATCCGAAGGCGTCATCGCATCAGCTTCAAGAGCTCCTGGTTGACGACAGCGGCCGGCCGATTGGCATCCAGCTCGCGCAACAAACCCTTGCTGCGGTAGAACGCAAGCAACGGCGCGGTCAAGGTTCGGTACTCCTCGAGACGCTTCGAGATCTTGTCAGGATGATCATCAGACCGCTGGGTGGTCGAGCCACCACACGTGTCACAGACTCCTGAAGTCTTGGTCGGCTTCGACTCGAGATGCCAGATGGCGCCGCACTTGCTGCACGTACGGCGTCCAGTGAGCCGACCCATCAGGACCTGCTCCGGCAAGGCGAAGTAGATGACGTGACTCACCGCGGCTGACGGCGGCAGGTTCCTGTCGAGGGCCTCGGCCTGCGGCAACGTGCGCGGGAAACCATCGAGGATCCAAGCATCCTTGGCATCCTGCTGCCTGATGCGCACTCCTACCATGCCGACGATCACATCGTCAGGAACGAGTTTTCCGGCGTCCATGAAGCCCTTGGCCTGCTTGCCAAGTTCGGAGCCGGCCGCAACCTCCTGCCTAAGCATGTCGCCGGTAGAGATGTGCGCAATGCCAGCCGCCTCGGCGACCTGCTTTGCCTGGGTTCCTTTGCCGGCGCCTGGAGCACCGAGAAACACGCAACGAGCTGTCAGTGCAGACGCCATTTCAGCTGGAACGACGCCCCCAACCACTGCTGGCGTTCGCAGAATCGCCAGTGTTGTTCAGGAATCCCTCGTAGTTGCGCATGACCAACAGCGCATTCAGCTTCTCGACCATGTCGAGTGCCACGCCTACGACAATCAAGATCGAAGTGCCCGACATGAAGTAGATCAGCACCTGGTCTAACGATCCACCGCGACCAGAGCCAATCAGTGATGGAAACACGGCCACGACCGCAAGGAACGTGGCGCCGGCCAGAGTGATCCGCACCATCGTCTGCTCAAGGAACTCAGCAGTCGGCTTCCCGGGTCGGATGCCCGGAACGAACGAGCCGTTCTCCTGCAGGTTCTTGGCGATCTCATTCGGCTGGAACATCATCGACGTCCAGAAGAACGCGAAGAAGTAGATCAGCACGGTGAAGGACGTGACGAACCAGAATCCTCTCTGTCCGCCGAATGCCTGCTCGAGCCAGGTGCTGTGTAAAGCCGTCCCGATCATCGCCGGGATCATCAACAAAGCCGATCCGAAGATGATCGGCATCACGTTGGCTTGGTTGAGCTTGAACGGGAGGAAGTGGCGTTCGCCCCCATACACCTGCTTGCCGCGGGTGTGCTTCGCCTGCTGGATCGGGATCCGGCGCTGGGCCTTCGTCATGTAGACGACCGCGACCACCGCGACGCCCCATGCGAGCATGAACATCAGCAGGTTCTGCCAAGCCGTACGGTCCATTCCAAGGTCGAAATAGACAGCGAGCGAGGGGTACAGATTCGAAACGATACCCGCCATGATGATCAGCGAGACGCCGTTGCCGACGCCGTGCTCGGTGATCTGCTCCCCGAGCCACATGATGAACATCGTGCCGGCCGTCAAGGCAACCATCACTACGATGCAGTAGAGGCCGAACCAGTCACGCACGCCGGCGTGCAGCAGTTCTTGATTGTTCGTTCGCAAGGCCCCGAGGATGACGAACCAGGACTGGACCAGGCAGATGCCCACCGTTGCCAATCGGGTGTACTGGTTGATCTTGCGCTGGCCGCTTTGCCCCTCCTTGGCGATCTTCTCCAAGGCGGGAATGGCCTTGCTGAGCAGGCTGAAAATGATGCTCGCAGAGATGTACGGCATCACGCCCAACGAGAAGATCGTTGCGCTCTGCAGCGAGCCACCCGTCAGGACGTTCATCATCCCGAACAGCTTGCCGACCCCGCCAAGGTTCTGAATCTGCTTCAAGGACTCGGCGAAGTTCACCCCCGGCAACGGAATGAAGAACCCAATCCGGTAGACCAGCAGAAGACCCAAAGTCACCAGGATCTTGTTCCTGATGTCGGGGACCTTGAACAGGTTCGTGATCGAGAGGTTCATTTGCAGGGGATGGGACCGGACCGGTCGGAGAACCAGCGACTACTTCGCGGCCTTGCGGCCACGGCGAATGCGTGGAGTCCCGGGCGTACGCTTCGAGCCATCCTTGGCGAGGAACTTCTCGCGGTGCGGTCGCTTCTCGATCAGCACCACCTTGCCGCCAGCCTTCTCGACCTTCGCGCGAGCAGTAGCCGTGATGGCATCGACCTTGACCGTCAGCGCTTTCGCCAACTCGCCATCGCCGAGAATCTTGAACAGCTCGGAGTGCTTCTCCTTCGAGGTCAGACCGCGCGCCAACACGGCCGCCAGATCGACCTCGCTGCCAGCGTCAAACACCGAGAGGTCGCCGACGTTGACGACGGTGAAGACCTTCTCGAAGTTTTTGTTGTTGAAGCCCACCTTCGGCAACCGGCGGTAGAGCGGCATCTGACCACCCTCCCAACCAATTCGACGAGACCAGCCAGAGCGTGCCTTCGCACCCTTGTGGCCACGACCCGACGTCTTGCCGAGACCGGAACCGACGCCACGGCCGATTCGCTTTCGCTCGGTGAACTTGAGGCCCAGAGCCTTTGCTTCTGCGAGGTTCATTCGAGATTCACTCCACGCAATGCGACGGTCTGCTCACGGCTACGCAAGTGGCTCAAGGCGATCATCGTTGCCTTGACCACATTCAGCGAGTTCGTGGAGCCATAGTTCTTGGTCAAGATGTCAGTGATTCCAGCGCGCTCGAGAACCTTGCGCACAGCCTTGCCTGCGATGATGCCCGTTCCCGGCGCAGCTGGCAGCAGTCGCACCTTGGTTGCACCATACTCGCCCTCGGTCGCGTGAGGGATTGTCGAGCCGTTGCGGAGCACGCGCATGATCTGCTTGCGCGCGTCCTTGACCGACTTCTCGATCGCCATCGGGACTTCACGCCCCTTGCCGTAACCGATACCGACCAGGCCGTTGCGGTTACCCACAACCGACAAAGCACTGAAGGAGAATCGACGGCCACCCTTCACGACTGCCGCAGAACGGTTGATCGCGACGACGTCGTCTTCGACATCCGCCGACAGTGCCTCGTCGATCGGGATCAGCGGGAACTTGCCCTTCGCCATGTTTCTACTCGGAAAGCTGTTTCAGGAACCAATGGGGAGTCGCAGGCGACTCAGAACTCCAGCCCCGCTTCGCGAGCTGCGTCGGCGAGAGCCTTCACTCGTCCGTGGTACTTGTAGGAACCACGATCAAAGCAGACCTTTGCGAGGCCTGCACGCTTGGCGCGCTCGGCCACCAGGGTACCGATGCGCTTCGCCACATCGACCTTCCGCAGGCCTTTGATGGCTGTCCGCACTTCCTTCTCAAGCGACGAAGCGGCAACCAGCGTGTGGCCACGCACGTCGTCGATGATCTGGACACTGATGTTCCCGAGGCTGCGGAACACCGAGAGCCGTGGGCGTCCTGTCACATTGCGCAACTTGGTGCGCACTGAGATTGCTTTGCCGCGACGGCGCTGATGCTTCTGGAAGGTCGATGTCATGTCGTTTCTCCTGCTTACGGGCGCTACTACGCGCCACCACCAGACGCAAACGCCTTGCCCGCCTTGCGCTTGATGACTTCCTCGGCGTATTTGATACCCTTGCCCTTGTAGGGCTCAGGCTTGCGCAACTTGCGAATCGCAGCTGCAACACTGCCGACCTGTTGATTGTCGATGCCCTTGATCAGCAGCGAGGTTGCGGTCGGCACCTCGACCGTAACGGTCTTCGGAACCGTGTAACGAACAGGTCGGTTGAAGCCAAGCTTCAGCACGAGAGTACTGCCTTCGATCGCAGCTTCGTAGCCGACGCCGTTGATCTCGAGCTTCTTCTCGTAGCCGCGCGTGACTCCAACGATCATGTTTGCCAACACTGCACGGGCTGTGCCCTGCAGTGCTCGCGATTCACGAGCGTCGTCAGTCACCTTGACCGTGAGCACATTGCCCTCGACGCCGACCGAAACCTCGGGGCGCAACGGCAACTTTAGTTCACCCTTCTGGCCCTTGACAGAGATCATGCCGGAGGCGACCTGAACAGTCACCCCCTTGGGGATCTCGATGGGCTTCTTGCCGATTCTGGACATGGTTCCTCTCAGTCCACCGTGCAGATGACTTCACCACCAACCTGGCGCTGGCGGCACTCGCGGTCGGACAACACACCTTGATTGGTCGAGACAACGGCGATGCCGAGCCCACCACGGACCTTGGGGAGGTCCTTGCAAGCGCGATAGCGCCGGCAACCAGGCTTGCTGAATCGCGCAAGGGAAGAGATCACACGTTCTCCCTCCGGCCCGAACCGGAAGTCGACGCGGATCGAAGAACGGGGACCTTCCGCAGCCACTTCGTAGCCTTGGATGAACCCTTCGCGCTTCATGGCATCGAGAACGGCAACCTTGAGACGGCTACCTGGAACCAAGCAGTTCGTGGAACCGCTGGTCAATGCGTTGCGCATGCGAGTGAGCATGTCAGCAATCGGATCAGTCATCATGGTCTTGAACTCCTACCACGAAGCCTTGCGCACACCGGGGATCTCACCCTGGAGCGCAAGTTGACGGAAACAGCAGCGGCAAATGCCGAACTTGCGGTAATAGGCGCGAGCCCGTCCACACAGCTGGCAGCGGTTGTAGCGCCGAGTTGTGAACTTCGGCTTCTCCAGCTGCTTCATCCTCAAGCACTTCTTGGCCATGTTAGTCTGCTAGGTATTGGCGTGTGGCAATGGACTACTTGCGGAACGGCATGCCCAGGTGGGCAAGCAGCGCCAAGCCTTCCTTGTCGGTTTGCGCAGTGGTCACGAACGAAATGTCCATGCCCTGAACGAACTCGACCTTGTCCAACTGGATCTCCGGGAAGACGCTCTGCTCGGAGAGGCCCATCGTGTAGTTCCCGCGGCCGTCCAGCTTGGTGGGCAAGCCGCGGAAGTCACGAATGCGAGGGATCGCCAGCGTGATCAAGCGATCGAGGAACTCCCACATGCGAGAACCGCGAAGGGTCACCGCGATGCCGATGGGATAACCCTCACGCAGCTTGAATCCCGACACTGCGCCACGCGACTTGCGGATCATCGGCCGCTGGCCGGCAATCGCGATCAGATCCTTGTTGGCGGCTTCGATGCGGTTCTTGTTTTCGACTGCCCGACCAACACCCATGTTGATGACGATCTTGGACAGGCGCGGAATCATCATCGGGTTGGGATAGCCGAAGTCCTTCCGGAGCGCCGGCACGACCTTGTCGCGATAGATCTGTTGCAGCCGAGGGGTCACCTTTGGCTGGCCGTCTGCACTGTTCATCGTCGTAGTCATGAGAGTCGTAGCTCGATGCAATCGAGCCACAGTTTTCGGTCGTTACGAATCTGTCGGTCGTTACGAATCAACCCAAGTGAATCAATCGAACTTGGTGCCACAGCGTATGCCCACACGAACCTTCTTGCCATCGATGATCTGGACCCGCGTTCGCGTGCCCTTGCCAGCCTTCTCACTGAAGAGAAGGACCTTGCTAGCTGCGATGGGTTGCTCGATCTGGATGCGCCCGCCCTTGGGGTTCTGCTGCGATCTCTTCTGATGCTTCACGCGCAGGTTCACACCCTGCACAATGACTCGCCCTGCGGCAGCATCGACCTTGAGGATCTCGCGAGCTTCATTCGACTTGTATTGCCCGGACGTCACGACGACCTTGTCGCCCTTCTTGACGTGCATCGGGAGGCGCTTCGCCCTGGTCTTCTTGAACAACATCAGACGACCTCCTCCGCGAGGGAAACGATCTTCATGAAGTTCCGATCACGCAGCTCACGTGCCACCGCACCAAAGATGCGAGTCCCGCGAGGATTGCCGTCCTTGTCAATCACGACCAAAGCGTTGCGATCGAATCGAATGTACGAACCATCCGACCGACGCACCGACTTCGCAGTTCGCACGACGACGGCCTTGACCACCTCGTGCTCTTTCACTTCACCGGTCGGCAAGGCCTTCTTGACGACGGCGATCACGACATCCCCGACCGACGCATAGCGCCGGCCGCTGCCGCCGAGGACCTTCACGCACATGGCGCGCTTGGCCCCGGTGTTGTCGGCGACATCGAGCATCGACATTTCTTGGATCATGGATAACTCCTACTATGCGTTGACGGGGACTTGAACCTACTGCTGGTCGGGCATTCGCCCGTCACGCACCGGCTGCCTTCTGGACGATCCGGATCAGGCGCCAGCTCTTCAACTTGCTGAGCGGTCGGGTCTGCGCAACCTCGACGACATCGCCAACCTTGGCCTCTGAGAGCTCGTCATGAGCGTAAAGCTTCGTCCGCTTGGAGACGAACTTCTCATAAAGCGGATGGCGCACCTTGCGATCGATCTGCACGACGACGGTCTTCTGCATCTTGGCAGAAGTCACGACACCGCGCATGACCTTTCGCTCATTACGCTCTACGGCACCGGCCTCATTGTTGTTCGTGCTCATTGCTTCACCTCTGCCTTGCGCGTGCGCTCGCCCAGCACCGTCATGATGCGCGCGATCGTGAGTTTGACCTCACGGCTGCGCGTCGACTTTGCCGATTCAGCTGCCGCACCACGAAACTGCAACTTCCACTGCTCCTTGCGAAGATCGCGGAGCTTGGCTTGCAGTTCGGCGCTGTCTTCGCCGCGGATGTCGGTAATCGCCTTTTTCATGATAGTCGTCCTCAGCTTCCGGTTCAGCCATGCCTACGCCGGATCAACCGAACGCGGAGCGGCAACTTGTGGGCAACCCGATTGAACGCCTTCTTGGCAATATCCTCGGTGACACCGTCCAATTCGTAGAGGACGGTTCCCGGCTTGATCACCGCAGCCCAGTACTCGACGTCGCCCTTGCCGGTACCCATTCGGGTTTCAGCAGCCTTCTTGCTGACCGACTTGTGCGGGAAGACGCGAATCCAGAGCTTGGCCTCTGGGGCGCTACGCGAAGCGGCCACGCGGCCAGCCTCGATGACGCGCGCGGAGATCCAGCCTGGCTCGAGAGCTTGCAGGCCGAATTCGCCGAACGAAACTTCATTGCCGCGAGTGGCATCGCCGCGAATGCGACCGCGCATCTGCTTGCGCCACTTGGTTCTCTTGGGCATCAACATGGCAGGGCCTTCCTATCAGCTGACGGGGCGTTCGGTGGAGGGACGAACAGGGAGCAGACCATTCGTGGTCTCGCCTGGACCGTATTCGCCTTTGAAGATCCAAACCTTGCACCCGAGTGTGCCGTACTTGGTCTTGCAGACTGCAAAACCATAATCCAGTTGGGCGCGCAACGTCGTGCAAGGCACACGGCCCTTGCGATACGTGCCGACTCGACCCATTTCTGCGCCGCCCAAACGGCCGGCAACACGGATCTTGATGCCCTTGGCGCCAGCAGCCATCGACGCATCAGCCACCTTCTTCAGTGCCCGACGGTAGTTGATGCGCTTCGCCAACTGCTCGGTAACGGCTTCAGCGACCAAGTTGGCTTCGACCTCTGGGCGATGGATCTCGATGATCTTCATGCGCACCGGCTTGCCGGTGAGCTTCTCGAGCTCCTGGCGGAACTCATCGACCTTCGTGCCCTTCTTACCGATCAGGACGCCGGGGCGTGCGGTGTGCACGAAGACGGTGACCATTTCGCCAGTTCGCTCGATCTCGACGCGCGGGATGGCCGCAAACTGCCATTCCTTGCGGATGAAGCGGCGAATCTTCTGGTCTTCAAGCAAGTTCTTGCTGAAGTCCTTCTTGTTGGCATACCAACGCGAACGCCATTGCTCGGTGATGGCGATGCGGAAGCCGGTCGGATGCGTTTTCTGACCCATGTTACTCTTGCCCTCCGGCGCTCGCTGCTGGACCGGCCTGCGGGTCCGCTACGTGTATGTGGATGTGGCAAGTGCGACGCTTGATCGGCATCGCACGACCCTGCGGACCAGGCCGCACACGCATGCCGCCCGGGAGCGGCGGACCGTCTTGAGCAAACGTCCGAGAAATGACCAAGCGATTGGCCCGCACGGATGGATTCTGGAGGGCGTTGGCAGCCGCCGACGCAAGGACCTTGTAGATCGCACGCGATGCACGATGCCGGTCGTGGCGCAACTCATCGAGAGCTGCATTGACCGAACGTCCGCGAATCAGCGCGAGAATCAACCGCGCCTTGTAGACGCCCATACGGGCGCCCCTGTGAACGGCTCGAACTTCGAAGCTCATTTCTCTTCAACCTTCTTGGTCGAGTGGCCGCGGAACGTGCGCGTCGGCGAAAACTCACCCAAACGGTGGCCGACCATGTCCTCGGTCACGTAGACCTTCAGGAATGCACGGCCATTGTGGACATTGAAGGTATGCCCGACGAACTCAGGCAGGATCACGCTAGCGCGCGACCAAGTCTGGATCGGGTCCTTGACACCCTTCTGGTTCATCGTCACCACCCGCTTCATGAGCTTCGGGTGAACGAACGGGCCTTTGCTGATACTGCGACTCATCGGGATCTCCTGTCAGCCTGTTTGCCGAATCTCGGCGGGGGCCAGCGGGCGGGTGCTCCGAAAGACTTGATGCTCTAAGGAATCAGGAACCGCTGCCAACCGCCACGTGGCGGCCAGGCGGACGACGACGCAAGATGAACTGGCTGCTACGAGCCTTACCACGACGGGTCTTGCCACCCTTCGCGAGCTTGCCGGTCGGCGAGCAGGGATGGCGACCACCACCTGTGCGACCTTCACCACCACCCATCGGGTGAGACACCGGGTTTTGCGCGGTGCCACGATTGTGCGGACGGCGCCCCATGTGGCGAACGCGACCGGCCTTACCCCAACGGACGTTCTGCCAGTCTGCGTTGCCGATCTCACCGATGGTGGCTCGGCAGCTACTGTGAATCTTGCGCATCTCGCCAGACGGCATCACAACGACAGCGTATTCGCCATCGCGAGCCATCAACTGGCATGAGTTACCCGCAGAGCGGGCGATCTGACCACCGCGCCCCGGCTGCATCTCGACGTTGTGCACTTGCAAGCCCAAAGGGATGCTGTCCAGACGCATGCAGTTACCAAGCTCAGGGTCGCATCGGTCTGCCGACATGATCTTCATGCCAACAGTCAGACCCTTGGGAGCCAGAATGTATGCCTTTGCACCATCCGCGTAGTGGATGAGCGCAATGTCCGCCGAACGATTGGGATCGTACTCGATCGAGGCAACAGTGGCAGGGACACCGTCCTTGGACCGAAGGAAATCGACCTTGCGGTAGATGCGGCGCGCACCACCGCCACGGAAGCGACTGGTGACGTGACCCATTGCATCGCGGCCTGCGCGATCCGAGATTCGCTCGGTCAGCGCCTTCTCACGACGCTTGCCCTTGGTCAGGTGACTGAAGTCCAGCACCGACGAATTGCGTCGGCCGGCGGACGTTGGCTGGTAGACCTTGACTGGCATTGTCTAATCTCGTTGGGCGTGGTGGATCAGGTTGAAGGATCCGAGATCAGGAGATGTCGATCGAATCGCCCTTGCGCAGGGTGACGACCGCCTTCTTCCACGGCTTGGTCTCACCAGGCCGACCGAACATACGACGGGCCTTGCCGCGCATGGTCACGATGTTCACCTTGAGCACCTTGACCGAGAACAGGGTCTCGACCGCCTTGCGAACCTCAACCTTGTTGGCGTCCGTTGCCACCTCGAAGGTGAACTGGTTTCGCAACTGCTGCATCGATGTCGACTTTTCAGTCACCACCGGACGCTTCACGACATCGTAGTACTGGGCAGGATTCGCCATCTCACGACTCCTTCTTGGCGAAGCGCTGCTGCAGCGCCTCAAAAGCAGCACTGGTCAAGACCAGGTAACGGCGGAGCAGCACTTGGCGCGCATTGAGATCCGCAAGCGTGCAGACATCCACGAGCGGCACATTGCGCAAGGAAAGGCACAGGTTCCGGTCGACCTCGGTGGTGACCACGGTCGCACTCGCGACCATGCCGAGCTTACCGAGGATGCCACAAGCAGCCTTTGAACTCGGCTTACCAGCAGGCCAACCATCTGCGATCGCAACTTCCTGATCGCGGAACTTCGTGAAGATGGCGTTACGCAGAGCAACGCGACGCGCCTGCTTCGGCATCGCATAGCGATGATCGCGGGGCGCCGGCGGGTGAATACGGCCACCGCCACGCCACAGCGGCGACTTCGGCGTACCCATGCGGGCACGACCAGTGTGCTTCTGCGGCCAGAGCTTCTTGTTCGGACCACGGACCATCGCTCGCGTGCGGGCCTGCACCGTGCCAGCGCGACGATTGTCCTCATACATCACGATCGCGTCCTTGAGCGTGCGCCCAAGAACACGGGTGCCAAACGCCGACTCGTCGACGCTCTTCGTCGCGACACCGCCGGCCTTGAATACCTTTACCTCGACCATGTTCTGCTAGACCTCAGGCCTTGATCCGGATGTCCACACCAGCCGGCATGTTCAGCTTGCTCAGAGCATCAACCGTCTTCGTGGTCGGCTCCGAGATGTAGATCAGCCGCTTGTGCGTGCGGATCTCGAACTGCTCACGGCTCTTCTTGTCGATGTGCGGCGACCGCAGCACCGTATAGCGCTCGATCCGCGTCGGCAGCGGAACAGGGCCAGCCACGCGCGCACCAGTGCGCTTGCTGGTCTCGACGATGTCCAGGGCCGCCTGGTCCAAGGCCTCGTGATCGTAGGCCTCCATCCGGATTTGGATTCGCTCTTGCATAGCTGGGCACTGGCAAAGGGCCAGTTGGTTTTGGCTGCAGCGCGGTCGCTGGATCTGCGAACTTCTGCAAACCCTTGCGCGGCTAGGGGTTACACTCTAGGTGTGCTCCCTGGAGCGCAAAGGGTTAGGCAGGTTAGCGATCCGTCACCCACTCGTCAAGCATCAGGATCGACAAAGTCCTGCAAGATTCACCTCAGGGCCGAGCCTGGTAGCCATCTGGCCGCAGCAGCACACGCCCCCTGCCCTTGGTCATGGACCTTAGCCGCGTGATGTAGCCCAGCATGCGCGCGAGTGATGCGCGGCCGCGAGCGCGCATGCCAAGCCCGCCAGCGGCAACGCTTTGCAGCTCCGCTCCACGTGCGGCAAGATCCGCTAGCACCGGCGCTGAACCAGCTTCTGGGCACCACAGGTCGATGCTGACCCATGGCTCGAGCACCGCCAGCCCAGCGCTTTCCAGCGCGAGCTGCAACGCGCGCCCGGCAGCTTGCTCCACTAGCGGCAGAATCGGCCCCCCTCCCCCAGACCAGTTCGCCGCCTCGACCGTTACCAGCGCACCGTGCAGGGGCACGGATCGCCCCAGGCGCACAAACTGCTGCAACTCGATGCGCGCGGCGACAGAGGCTGGATCTTCTGCCCGCGCCGCGATCCTTGCAGGCTGGGCACCGGACTGCGGAGAAACGGCCACGACACACACGGCCATGCGCTCAACCCCCTCAACCATGGCCCGGACCTCTGCGTTGCCCCTGGCAAGGAGTGTTGGCACTTCGCGCAGGTCGACCATCGGCAGCGAACAGGTGAATCGGACGCCCGATCGCGCTCGCACCAGGTCGGCGACGACTTCCAGATGGAGTTCTCCCATCCCCGCCACCTGGATCCGCCCCTGCTGCAGCACCACACGCAGGGTCGGGTCGTCAGCAGCCAGCTCACGCAAGCTCGTCGCCAACTTGCCCAAGTCCTCCGCCCGCTCTGGCTCGAACGCCATCGCCAACACCGGCAGGGAGAACTCTGGACACTCGAGCACGAGCGGGTGATCCGGCGCATGCAGCGTGTCCCCGGTTCGAAGCCCCAACTCCCCGGTCAACACCACGATCTCACCCGCAGCGGCGGCATCGATCGGGGTAGCCCGGTCCGCATGAACCAGGCACAGCCCGCCCAAGGGGACTTCGCCGAGCGGCTCGCCGCCACGCATCAATTGCTGCCCCGGGACCAGGGCACCGCGCACGATGCGAAGGAAGGTCCAGACCTGGTCAGCGTGCTGCACCTTGAACACGAACCCGCCAAAGGGCGCCGCCGGGTCCCCTGCCCGCGCCACCGCCCAAAGCCCCCGCCTGGGCAACTCCTGGCGGCTCGGCAGCAAGCCAACGACGGAGTCGAGCAACCAATCGACACCGCGGTTCCATAGCGCCGACCCCCCAAGCACTCCCACCAGGCGCCCGGATGCGATCTCCAGGCGCAGCACCCGGCGCAACCTCTCCACTTCGATCCGCTGACCAGCCACCACACCTGCCAGAATCTCGTCATCCGCATCGGCAGCGACCTCCACGAGCCGCTCGTGCGCTGCCAGCAACGTCGCCGAGATCACCGGCAGCAGGGCCCGCGCTGGCGCACCATCGAACCACTGCACGGCGCCGGTCATCGCATCGCCGAGGCCGGCAAACACCCCGACCTCGTCGACGAGTGGAACCACCAGAGCAACCGAACGCACCGAAAAGCGCCCCGGCAAGTCCGCCACCACCTTGGCGAAATCGGCGCCGTCCCGATCCAGCTTGTTGACGAAGACGAGTTTCGGCAGGCCTCGCTCATCGGCAAGCTGCCAAACGGCCTCGGTCTGCGACTCGATGCCACGCACTCCATCCACGACCACGACCACCGCGTCGAGCACCAGCAAGCAGCGCTGGACTTCGGCGACGAAGTCGACGTGGCCCGGCGTGTCGACGATCTGCAAGGTCTGACCGCCCCACCTGACGCGTGTCGCGGCCGCCGTGATCGAAATGCCTCGCGCACGTTCGGCCGGCATCCAATCCATCGCGGCGGTGCCCTCGTCGACACTGCCAAGCCACCGCTGCGCGCCAGCATCGAACAGGATGCGCTCCGTCAACGTCGTCTTGCCAGCATCGACGTGAGCGACGATGCCGAACGTTCGCAAGCGATCCATGGCGCGATGACAGCCTAGGTCACCGACGAACGCGAGTCGAGGCGCACATGCGCCGCCACGGGAAAGACGGATCGCTCAGGACATGCCGGGCCGGGTCACCGCGCCCTGCGTGATGCCACGCATCTGCATCTTGAGGTCGTCGGGGTTGTCCGAGGCCGCGAGCGCATCCTCGAGGCTGATGTTGCCGGCTTGGAACAGGCGGATCAGCGACTGGTTGAACGTCATGGTGCCGTAGTAGCTGCCTTCCGCGAGCGCCTTCGGCAAGGTGCGCGTCGCGCCCTGCTCGAGCAGCTCGCGCACCGTGGGCGTGTTGATCAGCAGCTCGACGGCAGGAACCATCGAGGTGCCCTCCTTGTTCTTCACGAGGCGCAGTGAGCAGACGCCGGCCAGGTTCAAAGCGAGTTGCAAGCGCACGAGCTCGTGCTGGTGGGGCGGGAAGAAGGTGATGATCCGTTCGACGGTCTGCACCGCATTGACCGTGTGCAACGTCGAGAACACCAGATGTCCCGTCTCCGCCGCGGAGATGGCGGCCGACACGGTCTCCGCATCGCGCATCTCACCGATCAGGATCACGTCCGGAGACTGACGCACCGCCTGGCGCAGCGCCGAAGCGAAGTCCTGCACGTCCGTGCCCACCTCGCGCTGGTTGACGATCGATCGCTTGTCCTCGAAGCGGAACTCGATCGGGTCCTCGATGGTGACGATGTGCTTGTTCATCGTCCGGTTCACGTACTCGATCATCGAGGCCAGCGTCGTCGACTTGCCGGAGCCCGCGATACCCGTCGCCAGCACCAGGCCGCGCTTCAACGATGCCAACCGCTTGAGGGGCTCGACCGGCAGATTGAGGTCCTTGAACGACGGGATCTCGCTCTTGATCGCGCGGAAGACCAGGCCGGACTCGCCACACTGATGGAACGCATTGCAGCGGAAACGACCGACTCCCGGCAGCGCCACGGCGGTGTCAGCTGCACCGGACTTCTCGTAGTCGCGACGACCACGCTCCCCGAGCACCTCGTCGACGAACTGCCGCATCAGGTCGGCTGGTAGCGGCTGATCGCCGAGGAATCGGATCACGCCAGCAACCCGCACCGCTGGACAACCGTTCGCCTTCAGCACCAGGTCGGAAGCGTTCTCCTTGACCATGATGCGCAGGAAGTCGCGCAGCTTTGGGAGCCGCCCCACGGTCGCGGCAGCAGTGGCGGCAGTGGCGGCAGGCGCCTGCGGCGTCGGCGTCGAAGTGGAACTGGGCGGCAGGTTGGAGCTGGTCACGGTGGTCCTCGCCCAGCCCTATCGGCCGCTCCGAGCCCTGCCAGGAGGCCGCAATGACTCGCGGGGGAACCACCGTTGGCGATGGAGCTTCCGCGGCAGCCCAGGTCAGTCCGCCTGACGGGCCTCGCGCGGCAGACTCGACAACATCGCCCAAGCGGCCAGCACCAACTCACGCAAGCCGTCGCCGGAGGCACTGGAGATCGCGAGCACCGGCTGCCCCACCGCCGTTGCGAGTTGCTGGGCTCGCTCGCGGGCCGCGTCGTTCTCGACCTTGGTGGCGACCACGAGAGTCGGTCGTGCTGCGAGATGAGCCGAATGCTGCTCGACCTCCTGGCGCACGATCCGCCAGGCATCGACCGGGGGCTCCATCGGCAGGTCACTGCAGTCGACAAGGTGCAATAGCAGCCGAGTTCGCTCGACGTGCTTGAGGAACTTGTCGCCAAGGCCCCGACCTTCGCTCGCGCCTTCGATCAAGCCTGGAATGTCAGCAAGCACGAAGGTCGCATCACCGGGCCCTTGCGCGATGCCGAGCATCGGCTCGAGCGTGGTGAACGGATAGCCGGCGATGCGCGGCCGTGCGCGCGTCAGGGTCGCCAACAGCGTCGACTTGCCCGCATTCGGCAGGCCCAGCAAGCCGACGTCGGCGATCAGCTTCAGGCTGAGCAGCACCCGGCGCTCCTCACCCTCCTTGCCAGTCTCCGCTTCGCGCGGCGCGCGATGCGTCGCGGTCGCGAAGTGCGAGTTGCCGCGACCGCCATACCCGCCAAGGGCCAGGATCCACGGACGATCCGGAACATCGAGGTCTTGCAACACGTGGCCGCGCTCGGCATCGAGCACCTGCGTACCGACGGGAACCTCGATAACGAGGTCCTCGGCATCCTTGCCGCCGCAGTTCTGCGCTCGCCCTTGCCCCCCGTTCTGCGCAGCGAACGTGCCGCGCCCGGTCAGGTGGAACAACGTGTTGCAGTGTGTGGTCGGCAGCAGGATCACATCGCCGCCGTCGCCACCGTCGCCGCCGTTCGGACCGCCGCGCAGCGTCTTGGCATCACGCAGGAACGAGATGCACCCGTTGCCGCCTTTGCCGGCTCGCACGTGGATTTCGAGTTCGTCGACGAACATGTCTGTCTGGTTGCTGCCCCGGAAAACAACGCACCCTGCCAGGTCGGGATGCGACCGGACAGGGCAGCGGGTGTGCGGCTTGGACGCCTCACCGCCCCGGCATTCAGCCGAAGGCGGCAGCGACGCTCACGCCGTCGCGTCGGCCGGGTCGACGTGGACCTTGCCGTTCGCCTGGAAGCGCACGATGCCGGGCGCGACGGCGAAGAGCGAATCGTCGCCCGCGCGGCGCACGTTCAGGCCCGCACGAAACTTGGTGCCGACCTGCCGGACGATGATCGATCCGGCTTTGACGCGCTGGCCGCCGTAGCACTTCACCCCGCGATACTGCGGATTGCTGTCTCGACCGTTCTGGGTCGAGCCCTGTCCCATCTTGTGTGCCATGGTTGGTTCCTCTCGGTTTGCGGTTTGGCAGAGCCTGGCTCAGCCGTGGATCTGCTCGATCTGGACGATCGTGTACTGCGCGCGGAAGCCGCGCCGACGGCGGCTGTTCTTGCGGCGCTTCCACTTGCCGGTGATGACTTTGGGGCCCTTCACCTGGCGCAGCACCTTGGCCGTCACCGAGGCGCCGGAGACGAACGGGGTGCCGATCCGACCGGCCCCCTCGCCACCGACAAGGCAGACCTTGTCGAAGGTCAACGAGTCGCCCTCGGCGACGCCGTTGCGGAGATGGATTTGGATGCGGTCACCGGGCTGGACCCGGTACTGCTGGTTTCGATCGTCGACGACGGCGTACATGGCGGCGCTCTGGAAGTAAGGGGCAGAGACCATAGCGGGCAGTGCATGCGATTCAAGCACTTGCCCACAGCAAGCTGCATCCGACCCGGCGACAAGCCGGGATCGGACAGGCCATCAGGCCTTCACACCGAGGCCAGCAGGGATCGCGATGCGCGCCTCCTGGCCATCCCCGGTCAGGAAACGGTAGTGCACGACATCGATCGGGTAGCTGACCTCGGGCTTGAACACGATCGACTTGCCGACCGCATCCTCGAGCTCGAGCACCGCTCGGCGCTTGTAGTTGACCAGGTAGTCGGACACCGCTGGCGCCACGAACACCTGCAGCACGGAGAACCCCTTCAGGTTCACCAGGGCGCGCGACTCGCGGAGCACGGACAGCGCCTTGCTCTGGACGGTGCGCGACCAACCGGCACCCTTGCAGTGCGGGCACTGCATGAACACCGTGCGCTTCAGGCCCGGACCGACGCGCTGACGCGTGATCTCGAGCATGCCGAACGGCGAGATGCGGCCGACCTTGATGCGCGCGCGGTCGCCGCGCAGGGAATCGATCAGCTTCTTCTCGACCCCGCGACGCTGCTTCTCGTGCGTCATGTCGATGAAGTCGATGATGATGAGGCCGCCGAGGTCGCGCAGACGCAACTGCCGCACGATCTCCGGGATCGCATCGAGGTTGGTGCGGAACGCGGTCTCGTCGGTGTCCCCACCCGCCTTGTACTTGCCGGAGTTGACGTCGATCGCAACCAGCGCTTCCGCCTGGTCGATGACGATCGAGGCCCCGTTCGGCAGGTCGATCTTGGGCTGATAGAGCGCCTCGACCTCCTTCTCGATACCGAAGTGGTGGAACAGCGGCGTCGTCATCGCGTGCTGCTTGATGCGTTCCGCCATGTGCGGCATCAACTTCTCGGCGAAGTCCCGGATGCGCAGGAACACGTCTTCGCTGTCGACGACCACGTCGGCGATGTCGGGCGTGAACTGATCGCGCATCGCCTTCAGCACCAGGTCCGACTCCTGGTAGAGCAGCGCCGGGGCCCGCGTGACCTTGAGCCGCTGCGCCACCATCTCCCAGATCTTCTTCAGGTAGTCGCGATCGCGCTGCAGGTCCTGCAGGCTCTTGTTGACGCCGGCAGTGCGAACGATGAAGCCGATGCCGCCGTGGCCGGTTTCGTCCAACTCACGCACGATGCGCTTCAGACGCTTGCGCTCGCGACCGTCCTCGATCTTCCGCGACACGCCGCACTTCGGCAGGCTCGGCATCAGCACGAGGCAACGGCCTGGCAACGACACGTAGGTCGTCAGCGTCGGGCCCTTGCTGCCGATGCCTTCCTTGGTGATCTGCACGACGACTTCCTGCCCCTTGCGCAGCAGCTGGTCGATCGTCGGCCGGGGCCCGCGCGGGCGGCGCTCGCCGCGATCGCGGTCGCGTTCGCGGCCACGCCGATTCCGGCGGCGGTCCTTCCGATCCCCTTCGCGCCGAGGCTCGCCGGCGTCACCGGCAGG
>CAMAUH010000002.1 GCA_945861365.1 Candidatus Kuenenia stuttgartensis | reverse complement strand
CCGCTTCCACGAGTTCTGCAGCGCCAGCACCTGCGCATGCGCGGACTCCTTGCCGGCCTGCTTCTCCTGGTAGATGTCCTCGTAGAAGCGCAGGGCTTCGCCGGGCGCGCGCTTCACCGCCTTGTCGACCATCTTGTCGTCGGCGAGCTCGATGCCCTTGCTGAAGTCGGCGCGGAACTGGGCGGCGGGAGTCTGCTGCGCCTGGCAAAAGGGCGACAGCAACGCGGCGGTGAGGGCGAACAGGACGGCGTTTCGCATGCGTGGCATCGGTGGGCCTCGGAAGGTCCGCGGATGCTAGCGAGCGAGGCCGTCGACTGCTGCTAGCTGCGGTCGCCGCGCGCCTGCTGGCTGACCCGCTCGAGGAAGCGGCGCTCGTCCGGGCGCAGCGAGTTTAGGCCGCTCGCCTTCACCTTGGCGAGGATCTCGTCGAGCTGCAGTTCCTTGGCAGCCTTGCCGGCCGCGGCCCTGGCCAGACGCCGCTGCCGCCAACGCTGCAGCCAGGTCGCGAAGAAGCCGAGGCGATCGCGGCCGGCGAGGTCCAGGTAGTCGATGAACCAGCCGCTGCGGTAGGCGACGAAGCCCAGCAGGGCGCCGCCGAGGTGCGCGCTGTGCGAAACACCGCCGCGGTAGCCCGACGCGAACTCGACGAACAGGCCGTAGACGCCGAGGAAGCACAGCAGCGACGCCAGCAGCCACAGCGGCAGGTGCACGATCATGAACACGATCGTCATGTGCGGCGCCACATAGGCGGCGTAGACCATCAACGCGAAGCACGCACCGCTGGCGCCGACCACCGGCACGCCCGGCATGCCCTGCAGCGCGACGGTGACCAGGTGCCCGAGCGCCCCGGCGAAGCCGCCCCACAGGTAGACCCGGTACAGGCCGCCAGCCCCGAGCCGCCCCTCGGCGATGGGCCCGAAGACCCACAGCGACAGCATGTTCATCAGCACATGCATCGGGTCAGCGAACGAGTGCGTGAACTGGTAGGTGATCACGCGCAGCGCGCCGAGCCCGTAACCGTCCAACGTGCCCGGCCACGAGAACGCCAGCCAGGCGCCGCGCTCGGGATCACTGAGCCGGCCGAACAGCACCGCGTTCAGCACGAAGACGGCGACGTTGATCGCGAACAGGGCCTTGGTCGCTGGCGGCAGCGGCAGCTGCGAATAGAAGCGGCGGACGGCGTCCATCAGGATTGGGCCGATCATGACCCAGGGCTATGTTTCGGCGAAACCCCCTTTCCAGGCGTAGTCGGTGTCCGCCCAAATCCTCGACGGCAAGCTTCTCGCGCAGCAGATGCGCCAACGACTGCGGCAGGCTCGCGACCAACTCGGCCAGCGGCCGGTGCATCTGGTCTCGATCGAGATCGGCCAGAACCCCGCCGCCGCGGTCTACGTCCGCAACCAGCAGCGCGCCGCGGCCGAGGTCGGCATCGCGATGGAGGTGCGCAACCTGGCGATCGGCACCACGCAGGCGCAGCTGGTCACAGCGATCGGCGAACTGAACGCGCGCCCCGAGGTCACCGGCATCCTGGTGCAGCGGCCGCTGCCGCCGGGCATCGACCCGCGCACCGTGCAGACCGCGATCCTGCCGACCAAGGACGTCGAGGGCATGCACCCGGAGAACATGGGCGCGATCCTGTACCGGGAGCCCGCGCTACCGCCGTGCACCGCGGCAGCAGCGCAACACCTGATCGTCGCCACCGGCATCGACCTGCGCGGCGCCGAGACGGTCGTCGTCGGCCACAGCGAGATCATCGGCAAGCCGATCGCCATCCTGCTGCTGCACCACCTGTCGACGGTCACCGTGTGCCACGTCGGCACCCGCAAGCTGATCGACCACACGCGCCGCGCCGACATCCTGGTGGTCGCGGTCGGCAAGGCCGGCCTCGTGCACGGCGACATGATCAAGCCGGGCGCCTGCGTCATCGACGTCGGCATCAACCAGGCCGCCGACGGCCGCATCGTCGGCGACGTCGACTTCGCGTCGGCCAACGAAGTCGCGGGCTTCCTGACGCCGGTGCCCGGTGGGGTCGGCCCGGTCACCGTGGCGATGCTGCTGCGCAACACGCTGCGCGCCGCCGGCGCGGCGATCTGACGCCGACGATCACCCGTTCGACGTCGGCCACGCGGCATTCGCTGCCCCAGCGCGAGCCGGCACGGCCGCATCCGCCGCTTGGCCTTGCCGCACCGGCACCGGCCGCAGCAGGTTGTCGAGGCAACCGATGCAGAAGATCGAGAGCCCGATCGTGTAGCTCCACCACACGGCATCACGCAGCCCGGACGAGAAGCCGTAGCTGTGCAGGCCGACGCCGAGCAGGTTCACGTGGAACCACGAGAACACCACCACGCAGCCGGTCACGGTGGCCCACAGGGCGATGCCGGTGTCGCGCACCATGCCGGACATGCGCGCATGCAAGAGCGCGATCTGCGCGAGGCAGATCATCAGCGCGCCGTTCTCCTTCGGGTCCCAGCCCCAGAAGCGGCCCCACGAGTCGTTCGCCCACACGCCACCGAGGATCGTGCCGACGACGCCGAACGCGAGGCTGAAGCAGGTGATGCCGTAGATCATGCGCATCAGCGCCTTGGCCGTCGGATCGGCCGGGTGCACCAGCCGCGACGCCCGCAGCAGCACCCATACGCACGCGAACACCGCGGCCGCCAGACCGGTCGCGTAGCCGATGTTGATCGTCGTCACGTGCGTCGCCAGCCAGAAGTTGCTGTCGAGCACCGCGACCAGCGGATCCATCGTGTCCTCGCCGCGCGTGACCTCGAACATGCGGCCGAACATCACCAGCACCGAACCGAGCACCGGCGCGATCGCCAACGCCAGGCGACGCGGCAGCACCAGCTCGGCCACCAGCGAGATGGCGACACCGACGGCGGCGATGAACAGGAACGTGTCGTAGAGGTTCTTGATCGGCGGCCGGCCGGTGATCAGGCAGCGCAGCACGATGTCGTACGACAGCATGCCGAGCGCCGCCGTGGTGACGAGCAGGCTCGCCCACCACAGCAGGCGATTGCGCGGCAGCAGCCAGCAGGCCGCCGCCAGCACGAAGCCGAACAGGAACCAGTGGATCGACTGGTAGTGCCAGTTGGCGCGGTAGTAGGTCGTCTCCAGCGCGATGTGCCCGGCATCGGTGCGCGCGCCCGCGAGTGCCGCGACCTTGTCGCGGAACGCCCGCAACGCCGTCTCCTTGTCGCGCAGCCCCTTGGCTTGCATGGCCTGTTGCAGGTCGCGGAACAGCGGCAGCAGCGCGTCGCCCTGCCCCTGCAGCAACATGTTGATGCCGTCACCGAGGGTGTGCCACGTGTCCTGTTCGCCGAGGGCCGCGATCGGCGGCAGCAGGCGGGCGCCGCCGTTGTCGTTCTCGACCGCGCTCGTCAGGAACTCCACCAGGCGCATCACATTGGCGTGCTTCTCCGATTCGATGTCGCGCCCGATGCGCAGCAGCAGCGCGCGCAGCGGCCCGGCGTTGCCGAGCACTGTCGCGAGCCGCACGGTGGCGCCACCGACCGCCTGCTGCAGCTCGTCCCCGGTGACGTCGATGTCGTACTGCAGGCTGGCGAGCTGGCGGTGGATCGCGTCGTAGGCGACGAACCGCCGCCACAGTTGCACGAGGTGCTCCTGCACGTCGTTGCGCGCCGTCTGGTCGACCTTCGAGTACTGCCGGAACAGCTCCTGCAGCTTCTGCAGCACCTTCTCCTCGAGCAGCTGCGCATAGCTCAGGTACTCGAAGCCCTGCTTCTGGCCGTCGTTGGCAAAACCGAGCGCGTCGAGCACGCCGCTGTGCTCGATGCGGAACAGCGGGTAGATCGAAGCCTGGTTCGGGTAGCACCAGATGTCGCACAGCCACTCGGTCGGATCGAGCGTGACCTTCTGGTCGCGGCCATCCGCACCGGGCACCGTGTACTGCAGGTCGCGGCGACCGTGGATCTGGTACAGCGCGAAGGCAGCGAACGTCACCGCCGGCTTGACGCGACCGTTGTCCTGCAGCGGCAGCGACGCGAACGCTTCGACGAACTCGCGGCTCCAGGACTCGGTGCGCTCGGGCGGTGCTGGCAACCGCGGAGCCGGCCGACTGCAAGCGCCGAGCAGCGCCAGCAACGACAGGGCGAAGGAGAACGCGCAGCGGGAGATGGTGTTCATGCCTTCAAGGCCTCGCGCGTCGACGACGTCAGGAACGCCCCCAACTTGCGCAGGAAGTGGATCATCAAGCCCAGGGCGATGACGCCACAGGCGATCGCCGGCCACATGTCGGAAGGATTGTTGGAGACCTCGAGCACCGAGTACCACGGCGGCCCACCGCCTTCCTGCGGCCCCCAGTTGGTCTGGTACAGCACGAAGCCGTCCTTGCGCAGCGGCGTGTTCATGTAGATCTGCGCCTGCCGCTCTGCTGCCCCCTCGCGCACGGTGACGAAGCTGCGGAAGTCGCGCGCCATCGTCGTGCCGGGGTGGTCGTTCTTCTCGAAGCGGTCGAGCCGGATCGTGTAGGGCAGATCGAACATCACCCGCCGCAGGTCGAGCCCGTAGCGCACACCGGCGACCGTGAAGCAGAACGGCACGCGCCGCTTCTCGAACGGCCGCAGCTCGGCGCCGAACAGCACGCTGTCGATGCGGGTGCCATCATCGGCGAGCACCGTCACATAGCAGCCGGCGACGTTGCGCTCGCGCTCCTTGTTGGCCGGGCGCGGCTCGAGGAACACGGCGACATCGCTGCCGGTCTCGGAGACCACCGGCGTCACCGCATTGACCATCGGGCCCTTCTGCCGCGGCTGGCAGTTGTCGAGCCAGTCGTGCAACTGCACCTTGAACGGCAAGCCGGCGGGCGCCAGCGTGACCGAACCACCGCGCGCATTGGCCAGCGCGGCCTCGGCGACGACGCGTTCCTCCACCTGCTCACCACGCTCGGTCAGCAGCGCCAGTTCGTAGTCGTGGAAGCTGACGAACGTCGAAGCCTCGTACAGGCGGCTGGCGACGCCGGATCCACCCTTGGGCGCCTCGTAGAGGGCGAGATGCCCCGAGTAGGAGGCCTCCAACTTGACGAAGCCGGCGATCAGCAACAGCGCGATGCCGATGTGCACGACCAGCACACCGATGTTGCGGACGTTCCAACGCAGCCGCATCAGCCCGCCGACCACCAGGTTGACGAACAGCAATCCCATGACCGGGTAAGCGCCCGGCAACGGGATGCGCAGCGTGAACAACGGCGTGCCCCACCACGACAGCGGCAGCTGGGCGATCAGGCCCCACGACTCGAAGTAGTCGCGCTGCACCTTCCACAACCCTTCGTCGATCTGCGCCAGCGTGCCGAGCCACGTCAGCAGCGCGAGCAGCACGATCAAGACGACCGCGAGCTTCATCGAACCGAGCAACGCCAGCGGCGATGCGGACGCCCGCGCCGGCGCGAGGCTCTCGGCAACGGCGGTCACTGCGCCCTCCGCACCGACGCGCAGAACGAGCGGAACGCGTCGACCTGGGCGGCGACGTCGGCGGCGGCGCCGAACAGCTTCGCGAACTGCGTCGATTGGCCATCGCTGCGGGCCATCACCAGCATGCGCGCACCGTCGATCTTCTTGCCGCTCATGCTCTGGAAGTTGCCGGCCAGATCGAGCAACACGCTGTCCTCGCCGAGGAACGCGGCCTTCGGCAGGGCTGCGTACTCCGCGTCGGTCATCGGCTGCTGGCCCATCTCGCCGCGCCAGATGTCGAGGTTCTGCTTCACGGTGCCACCGAGCTGCCCGACGTAGGCCTCGCCATCCTTGCCGAACGTGTGGTGCAGGAAGCGCTGCGTGCCGGGCTTCGGGGTCCAGCCGGCCGGTGCGGTACCGGTGAACGGTCCGGTTGCCGCCGCCGGCGTCGCAGTGGCGCCGTTCGCAGCGCCGCCGTTCGCAGCGCCGATGTCGGGATGATTGCTCGGCATCGGTTGGTTCGGATCGATCGGCGGCGCCTTCGCATCCGGGCTCGCGGTCGCCTGCCGCAGCGACTTCGCCAGTGCGAGGAACGCGTCCTTGTTCGCCATCACGACCGCTTCCGGGCCGGTGAACTTGAACGTCATCATCTGCTCGCCCTGCGGCACGAAGGCGATCAGCGCCGCCCAGTTGGCCTTGCCGGCGAACGTGCCCTTCATCTCCGCGAGCCGCGCCGGCTTGCCAGCGAGCTCGACGATCGGCAGCGCTTCCATCGCCGGCACCTCGGCGATGCCGAACTGCTGCGTGTACCAGCGCGCCAGGTTGCCGGCGACGCCACCGCCGACGGCGGCGGTCAGGTAGATCTCGCAGTTCGCGTCGCTGGTGATCTTCCACACCGCGTCGCGGAAGCGCGCCGGGTTCGACGGCTGCGTCTCCCAGCCGGTCGGCAGGGCGCCGACCCAGCGCAGCTCGCCCTTCGGTGCTGCCTGGCCCTGCGGCGCAGCGGCGCCATCGGGCTTCGGCTTGCTCATGTCCGGCAGGCCGAGCCGCTCCCTGGCCGCCGCATCCCACACCGTCGGTCGCTGGTCCTTCGGCAGTTGCCGCGGCGCACCGAAGTCGGCGGTGTCCTTGCCGCTGCAGGCGGCGAAGGCCAGGAGAGCGAACAGGACGCAGGAGCGAGTATGGATCATCACGTGGTCACGAAGCGGGCGGACAGCATACGCGGGCGGCCAGCAACGGCCGAACCGCGGCAGAACTCACGGCAGCGATCGCGGCGGTGCGCCGCGGGCCATCACAGCCGCCGCGTCAGCACGAAGCCGGCGAGCTGGTGCAGCGCGTCCCGCGCCGGCCCCGGCGGCAGCAGCGACAGCGAAGCCTGCGCCTTGTTGATGCGGCGCTGCGCCTCTTCCATCGCGTACGCGACGGCGTGCTCGAGCGGAAACTCGGTGCGCAACAGCCGCAAGCCCTCGGCTTCGGTCTTGCCGAGGATCGCCCGCAGGCGGTCGGCCTCGGCCGGGCTGCGCTGCATCAAGTACAGCAGCGGCAGCGTGATCTTGCCCTTCGCCAGGTCGGTGCCCAGCGACTTGCCGACGACGCGTTCGTCGCCATCGAGATCCAGGCAATCGTCGACGATCTGGAACGCGATGCCGAGCTCGATGCCGTACTCCTCGAGTGCGCGCAGACGGCCTTCGGCACCGCCGGCGTAGTGGCCACCGAGGCGGCAGGCGGCCGCGTACAGGCTCGCGGTCTTCTCGGCGATGACCTGGAAGTAGCGCGGCTCGGTCCACGCGAAGTCGAAGCGATGCAGCACCTGCGTGATCTCGCCCTGGCAGATCACGCGCACCGTCTCGGCCAACCAGCGCGCCGCCGTCGGATCGGGCAGCTGCACGGCCATGTGGAAGGCCTTGGCGTAGATGTAGTCGCCGAGCAGCACGGCCACTTCGACGCCGACCATCTGGTTGACGGTCGGGATGCGGCGGCGCACGTTGGCGCTGTCGAGCACGTCGTCGTGCACGAGCGTCGCGGTGTGCAGCAACTCCACGACCTTCGCGACCGTGACAACGTCGTCGCCGAGCCCGCCACCGTGCGTGGCACCGCGCACGGCCATGCCGGACAAGAACGTCAGCACCGGCCGCAGCTGCTTGCCGCGAAAGCCGCTGACGTGGTCGACCAGCGGCAGCATCTCGCGATGCCCGGGCGCCAGGTCCTGCGTCAGCTCACGGTTGAGACGCTCGAGTTGCGGGCGGACCAGCGCGACCAGGTCGTGCAGAGGCAGCGTCTCGGTCACCGCGGCGCCCCGTCGTTGGGGGTCTCCGAGCCGCGCGCCGGCGGGTTGCCCGCGCCACCATCCGGCTTGTTGCCATCCTTGAGGCCACGCTTGAACTCCGTGATGCCGGAGCCAAGCGAACGCGCCATGCCGGGCAACCGGTGGCCGAACAGCAGCAGGACCACCACCAGGACGGCGACGATCTCCCAAGTGCTCAACATTGCGATCATGGGCAAACCTCGAAGCGGCGCATCATGTTCGAGCCGCGCGGGAGAAGCCAGCGCCGCGGCCAGTAGGAGAAGAACGCCGGAAGAAGGCGCGACTTTCCTTCACGGGGAACCGGGACCTTTCTCCTGCTGCTGCAACCACTGCTGCCAGGCGGCGGGATCGTCGCCGAGGTCGCGGCCGACCAGGCGAGTCAGGTTGTGCTTGCTGGTGGCGCGGATGTGGGGGTCGTCCGATCGCAACGCGGCGATCAGCAACCGCCCGGCTTCGAGCCGCGCCTTCGGGTTCTTGCCGGTTTCGCGCCCCCCGCTGCCTTCGGCGCGGTCGAACTGGCGGAACGCCTGCAGCACGCCGGTGAGCATGCCGTGCAAACGCAGCGACTCGCCCCACAGGATCAGCACGTAGCAGGCGAGCACCGCCACCGCGGCGCGCAACAGCGCCAGCTCGCCGAAACGGGCCCGCACCCAGGCGGAGCCAGGCAACCATGGCTCGGCGACGACCACGAGCAGCACACCGAGCAGGACCAGCGGCGTCAGCTGCCGGAACCGGATCTCGATGCCGCTGCCCAGGGATCCACTACCGAGCTCGTTCACGGCATCACTTGCCGAGGACCTTCTTCATCGTGGCACCGAGCACCGACGGCGTGTCGCACACGTGCACACCGGCCTTCTTCATGGCGCTCTTCTTGTCGGCCGCAGTGCCCTTGCCGCCGCTGATGATGGCGCCGGCATGGCCCATGCGCTTGCCGGGCGGCGCCGTAGCGCCAGCGATGAAGCCGACCACCGGCTTCTTGACGTAGCCGGCCATGAACTCGCAGGCCTCTTCCTCGGCGGTGCCGCCGATCTCACCGATCATGATGATGCCTTCGGTGTCCTTGTCGTCCTGGAACAGCTTGAGGCAGTCGATGAAGTCGAGGCCCTTGATCGGGTCGCCGCCGATGCCGATGCAGGTCGACTGGCCCATGCCGTTGTTGGTGACCTGGAACACGGCCTCGTAGGTCAGCGTGCCGCTGCGCGACACGATGCCGACCTTGCCAGGGCGGTGGATGTAGGCCGGCATGATGCCGATCTTGCAGCCCGACTTGTCGGTGACCGGCGTGATGATGCCGGGGCAGTTGGGCCCGATCAGGCGCGTCTTGGTGCCCTTCATGACATCCTTGACGAACGCCATGTCGGCGACCGGGATGCCTTCGGTGATGACGACGACGAGATCCATCTCGGCGTCGACCGCTTCACAGATGGCGTCGGCAGTGAACGCTGCCGGCACGTAGATCATCGAAACCGAAGCGCCGCTCGCGGCCTTGGCCTCGCGCACCGTGTCGAACACGGGCACGCCTTCGAGGGTCTGGCCGCCCTTGCCGGGCGTGACGCCTGCGACCAGCTTGGTGCCGTAGGCGAGCGAGTTCTTGCTGTGGAACATGCCGGCTTCGCCGGTGAAGCCCTGGCACAGGATCTTGGTGTTGCCGTCGACGAGAACAGTCATGGTGTGCTCCTTGGGGTCCTGGATGGGGCCTAGGCGATCGCCTTGACGATCTTCTCGGCGGCTTCGTCGAGCGACGACGCCGTCTGCAGGTTCAAGCCGGAGTCCTGCAGCAGCTTCCTGCCGAGGTCGACGTTGGTGCCTTCGAGACGGACCACCAGCGGCACCGACAGCTTGACCTCGCGCGCCGCGGCGATGACGCCCTCAGCGATCGTGTCGCACTTCATGATGCCGCCGAAGATGTTGACCAGGATGCCCTTCACGTTCTTGTCCGACAGCAGGATCTTGAACGCGTTGGTGACCTGGGTCTTGTTGGCGCCGCCGCCGACGTCGAGGAAGTTGGCCGGCATGCCACCCTTCAACTGGATGACGTCCATCGTCGCCATCGCCAGACCCGCGCCGTTGACCAGGCACGCGATGTTGCCAGTCAGCGCGATGTAGTTGAGGTCGAACTTCTTCGCCTCGACCTCCTTCGGGTCCTCTTCGTTGATGTCACGGCACTCCATCACGTCCTTGTGCCGGAACAGCGCGTTGTCGTCGAAGCTCATCTTCGCGTCGAGCGCCTTCACCTCGCCCTGCTTCGTCACGATCATCGGGTTGATCTCGGCGAGCGAGCAGTCGAGCGCCATGAACGCGGTGACCAGCGACTGGATCAGCTTGCTGCCGGCCTTCGCCTGCTCGCCGCTGAGGCCGAGGTGCTTCGTCAGCGCGCGCAGCTGGAAGCCCTGCACGCCCTTGACCGGGTGCACGCGGTGGCGCGCGATCGCCTGCGGCTTGTGCGCCGCGAGTTCCTCGATGTCCATGCCGCCTTCGGCTGCGGCGATGATCACCGGCGCCTGCGCACCGCGATCCATCACCACCGCGAGATACATCTCGCGGGCGATGTCGCTGCCCGCTTCGACGTAGATCGTCTTCACCACGCGGCCTTCCGGGCCGGTCTGGTGCGTGACGAGTGCCTTGCCGAACAGGCCGCTGGCGACCTTCTTGGCCTCGTCGGCGCTGCGAACCAGCTTGACGCCGCCGGCCTTGCCGCGGCCGCCCGCATGGATCTGGACCTTGACGACGCCGAGCGGCTCGCCGAGGTCGGTGAACGCCTTGCCGACTGCGTCGGCGGTCTGGCAGGCGATGCCCTTGCTGACCGGCACGCCGAACTTCGCCAATAGCTGCTTGGCCTGGTACTCGTGGATGTTCATGGGCTTCGAAGGGCAAACACGGTAGCGACGGCGGTTCAGCGAGTCGAACGCGGCGATCGCAATCTTGCTGCGCAGCCAGCAGCCGGCCCCCTGAAGGGGCAACCGACCGCCGCGGCCCCCCGGCGTCCCATGAGCGAACCGCACCGGCACAGCGTCCACGCGCGAAGGTGCCGTCGTTGGCAGTGCCCAACACCACGCACCATCGGTCGAGATTCGCGGCCAGGACCCGCTGCAGCCCCGTCGACGCGCTCGAGCCCCATGGCGGCGAAGTCGCCATCCCACCGAGATTGCGATTGACCGGATCGGAGCCTGACGCGACCTTTAGCCGTGTGACCGTGGCGGTTGGCATTGTGGAGGGCGCGATCCGTGATCTCGCCCACGTCGGAGCAGCTTCGGCTCCTCCGGCGCAGCACTCAGCTGCCCAGCGTTCCGCCGCGGCACGAACCCGACGATCGATCATGAACCGCACGTTCCTCTCTGCCGCTCTCTGCGTCGCTTCGTTGACCCTGGCCGGCTGCTCCGGCATGCGCCAAGCCGATGGCATGTACACCGTGCACGCCGAGAGCTTCCGCTTCTTCAGCATCGCGATCCCGCACGACGACCAGGCGGCTGCCGCGAAGCTGAACGCTGAGCACTTCGCCAAGGGCACCGTCGTGACGAGCTACTCGACGCCGGCCGACTGGACGTCCTTCTGGGGCGTGCTCGGCAACATCATGGGCTTCCACTCGACCGTGATCTCGGGCAAGACCGGCTCGTGATGCGCGCATGAGTCGGCGCCTAGCCGACCATGAACGACAACCGCGGCCATCCTGCTCCGTGCAGGATGGCCGCGGTTCGTTTGTGACCGGTGAGGATCAGCGCGCGGTCGGGATGTCGATCACTTCGACCAACGCGTTCGGCGCAGCTTGGACCGCGAAGAGATCCTGGATCTCCTTCACCACGTTGCGCGACTCCATCGCGACCTCGATCGGCTCGCCGTGGAACTGCACCTCGTTCTCGAGCATGCGCTGGGCGATGTCCAGGCGCTTGCGCACCCCGGAAATGACTTCCTTCGCCTGGCTCAGCGCACTGCTGTCGAGGTCGAAGCGCTGGCTCTGCGCCGACATCGCCTCGATCTGCATCTGCTGGGTCTTCAGCGAACGCACCTGGTCCTCGAGCGCTTCGCGCTCGGCTCGCACGGCAACGAGCCGTTGCTTCGCCGCCTCCACGGCACGCCCCTGACGCTCGATCAGGGTGCGCTTGGTCTTCAGGATCGCCACGTTGTTGACGTAGGAGTCCTTGGTCCGCTCGAGATCCACGCTGACCCGACGGCGCGCGCCGAAGTCGGCGGCAAGCTGCACCTGGCCATCGCAATCGCCGGTCAGCAGCCGGGCACCGACCTTCAACTTCTTCTCTTCGGTGCCGACCACCTTCTCGAGGCGGCCGACCGACTGCTGCAGCTCCTCGAGCTCGACTTCGGAGCGGGCGAGGTCGCGCTTGCAGGTCTCGATCTGGGGGTCGATCTGGCGGATAAGCCCCGCTGCCCGCTTGAGCTCGATCTCGACCGGGATCTGGCCGGCGACGCTCTCGCGCACGGACGAAGCGACCGTGCCGACGTAGCCGGGGAAATCGGTGCCGAGGAAGAGGAACCCAGCCCCACCGACTGCAGCGCCGCCGAGGAGCATCAACTTGAGAGTCTTGCCGATCATGTCGTTTCCGTTTGGCAGGTTGTCCAGGAGCCAATTGGCTCTTGGCCCGGCATTCGGCACCGCGACCGGACTATTCGGGCACGCGACGAGATTTCCGCGACTCAGAGTTTGCGAAACAACCGGTTTCTCGAACTCTGCGTGGCCGCGAATGCGGCCACACAGGGCAACCTGAGAGCCCGCACCATCGTTTCCTCTCGGGCTCTCAGGCTCGCGACCGGCGCAGCGCCGCAGCGGTCGAACGCAGCAACCGGTCCCGCAGATCCTCGAGCACTGGCTGCTTCGCCTGGTCGTCGCGCGCGCGCAGCTCCTCGACCACGGCGTTGCAGTACGGGCACTGGCTCTCGCGAAGGTGGAAATCCACGAACTCCTTGGCCCCACCGCTCAGCCCCGCCTGCAACCAGCTCTGCAGAAGGTGCGGGTGCGGGCACGAGATGCGCTCACGGCGCCACACCGAAGCCACCGTGAACGACAACTTCGCATCGATCTCGTCGCTGTTCATCGCGCACCCGGTTGCCAGAGGCCAAGGAACAAGGAGTGGTTCGGGTCGCGCTGCCGCGCCAACCCGCGCAGCCGTTCCACCGCGCGAAACTTGATGCCCGCGACCGATTTCTCGTCCGCGATGCCGAAGCGGTTCGCAGCGTCCTTGTTGCGGCCACCGAGCACGAACAGGTACTCGAGCACCATCAGCTTCTGGAACTCGCCGGCCGCCCACAGTTCACCGACGTAGTCGCGCAGGATCTGGGCCAACACCTGCTGCTGACGCCCTTCGTCCTCCGCCTTCACCACGCGCTCACGCGGCTGCGGCCGCGCGTCCTGCGCGAGGTTCTCGAGCCAGAGCTGGCTCTTGTCGTCGTCGCCGGGCTTCGCCGGCACCAACGTGAGCTTGTGCTTGCGGTAGTGGTCGATGACGCGGTTCTTCGCGATACCGAACAGGAACTGGTCCAACGTGAAGGCTGGGTCGAAACCACCGATGCCACGCAGGGCGCCGAGGAAGACATCCTGCGTCAGGTCCTCGGCAGTCTGGTGGTCGGAGACGTACCGCTTCACGTAGAAGTAGATGCGCCGGTAGTAGGCCTCTTGCAGGGCCGACCACGCGCCTTCATCCATCGCCTGCAGGCGCGCGATGTCGTGCGAGTCGCTCATGGGCGCGTGGCAGGATAGCACCGCCGCCCCCGAACGGTCATAGCGCCGCAACCAGGGACAGCCCGGCCACCACGACCAACACCACCAACGCCAGCACCAGGAGCAGGCCGACCAGACGCGCCACCAGGCCGAGGATGCGGAACGGCAACCGCAACAGCCAGACGAGGCCGCGGCCGGCAAACGCACTGACCGCCCGCACTGGCAGCAGCACCAGGAACAGCACCGCCTCGATGACCTGGAACAGGGTGCGCACCACCAGCCCGAGCAGGCCGCCTGAGCCACCAGCGTGGCGCCATGGCATGCCATAGGGACTGTCCGCCGGGTCGCGACCGATCGGCGCGATCGCGTCCCCTGGCAGCGGCGGCGGCTCGGCGAAACGGGCGGCATGGCTCGGGGCGCGATCCGCATCGAACGCGACGGCAGGCGGCGGTGCGCCAAGGCGCAGGCTCTCGCCGAGCGCTACCGGCGCCTGCAGCGCCCGCAACAGGTCCGCGACGCTCGGGAATCGATCCTCGGGCCGTTTCGCCAGGCAGCGCTCGACGACGGCGCGATCGGCCGCCATGGCGTGCGGCGGAAACTGCGGGGCCGCTGTCTCGTGCTTGCGCAGCACTTCCCATTCCGAATCGCCGCGGAACGGCACGTCGCCGTAGAGGCACTCGAACAGGATGATGCCGAGCGAGTAGACGTCACTGCGCGCGTCGCCGCGCCGCTGCAGCATCTCGGGCGCCATGTAGTAGGGCGTTCCGCGACCGAAGCTCAGCGAGTTGCGCGATGCCGACACGAGTTTGCTGAGGCCGTAGTCACCGACCCGCGCGACGTCGCCCTTCAGGAAGATGTTGGCGGGCTTCAGATCGAAGTGCACCAGCGAGTGCTCGTGCAGGGACTGCACGCCACGCGCGGCTTGCACGAAGATGCGCAGCGCGTCATCCCGCGTCATCCCGCCGGCCTGCAAACGCTTCTGCAGTGTGTCGTCGCCGGCATAGCTCATCACCAGGTACGGGATGCCGTCGACGGTGCCCTTGTCCTCGATCGACACCAGGTTCGGGTGATCGATCTGCGCGAAGAACGACACGTTGTCGATCTCACGCATCACGGCATCGCGCACGGAATCGTCGTCGACCTTCAAGAACTTGATCGCGTAGTCCTTGCCGATCGACTCCTTGCGGGCCTTGAACACCAGGCCGAACATGCCCCCGCCGAGCTTGTTGACGATCTCGAATCCCGCCAGGTAGCCGGGCTTGCGGTAGCTGCGGTAGAACGCCTCCCAATCGACACGAGGTGCGGGAGCCGGTGCGGGTTCGCTGCGGGAAACCTCCATTTGCAGAACTCCCATGCTACACCAGGAACGCGATGGTCGGCACCGCGATGAGACCGAACAGGCCAACGCAGCGCAGCCGGCCGGTCATGTAGCCCCGCGACAAGCGGTCGACCCAGCCGAGCAGCACGACCAGACCGATCCAACTCGCCGCGATGCCGCCGTACTTGATGGCCGTGCGTCGTTCGAGTTGCCGCAACTCCTGCCGCAACCGCAGCTCACTGCGCTGGGCGACACGGACGTCCTCGGCGACCCACAGCGTGGTCTGGTAGCTGCTGCCGAACTCGTGGTCGCGTTCCTTGTCCTCACGATCGACGCAGCGAGCCAACTGCTCGACCGGCAGATCGGCCAGCCAGCGGCGGATCGCCACCTCGGCGAGCGCCTCGGGCACCCAGAACGGTCGCGTCGCCGCGTCCGCTTGCCGGGCCCGGTCCTCCCACAAGCCCCGCACATGGCCATCGACCTTTTGCCGAGCCGAAGCCAGGGCGGCGGCCGGGGTGAGTTCCGCATCACCGCGGACCGCGACAGCGAGGGCCGTAGCGGGATCCTGCGGCAGTGGGTTGGCAAGGCACAGCGAAAGCAGCGCGGCGAGCATGGGGACCTCGTGGAACAAGGGCCCCTACGGCCGACGCGACGACTATTCCGGCATCCTTGCTTCAGGCCCCAGGACGCCAAGGCAACAGCACGAAGCTGATCCCGGCCGCGGCCACGATCTGCCCGGCGGCCACCGGGTGCTCACCGCGGAACGGCACCCCATCGATCGTGCCCTCAGCTGCGGCCACGCGGATCTGCCCACCGCTGTTGGCGAACACCTCCACCTCGCCAGTAGCCCTGGCGACGCGAACGTGCACGTCGTTGCCGTTGCCGATCAGGATGCGCCCATCGCGTCCCCGATCCTTCATCAACAGGACGCGGTCCGTACCACCGACCTGGAAGCCGCTCTGCAAGGTCAGGCTGACCGTCAGCGAGCGTGTCGTCGGGCGCCGGTAGGTGAATCCGAAGGTGGCCCCCAGCTGCACCTTGTCCCCGGAACCGAGCGAGTGGCTGGCGAGCTTCTTCCCCCCCACGCTCACTTCCCCCTCCTCGGCCACGACCAGGTCCTGCATGCCGCCGTGGAACGACATGCTCCGCCGCACACTCGCATGCCGGCCGGCCAGATTCGCCAGCACGGGGAGATCCGCACGCGACTGCCGCACGTTGCCGAGACTCACTGTCTCGCCACGCATGACGAGCTGCTCGCCACCTTCGTCGACCCGCAGCAGGAAAGAGCCTTCGAGACCTTGGGCCCGCGCCAGGTTCTGCTTCATGTCGTAGATGCGGCTGCGCAACAGCGGCGTCGCGGCCATCTCCGCGAGCTTCTGCCGCGCGCCCTGGAAGTCGCGATCGCGAGCCAGCTCCGCGACGCGCTCGAGCACATCGCTGTGCTGTCGGGTGGTGAGCAGTTCCGCCGCAAGCTCACGAGCCTCGCTGCTGTCGCGCCAAACGGCCTGGGCCCGCTCCAGCGCCTGCTCGGCCGCCGCAAGGTCGCGCCCGGCGAGGCAATCCCGCGCCGCCGCCAGCAGCGTTCGCGCGGACTGATGACGCTCGGCAGTGACCCGGCGCCACTCGTCGGCCCTGGCCTGGAAGTCGGCGCGCACGGCGGCCAGCTGGTCGAAGATCTCGGCGCCGATCGCCACCTCACCGAGCCGCCCAGCCGCCAGCGCGACATCGACGAGCCGTGCCAACCGATCCGCCAGGTCGCACAGCCGAGCATCGAGTCGTTCGCGCACCAACAGACGGGCACGGAACGGCAGCAGCTCGGCCACTGCCCGCGCCGCTTCCGGCAACTGCCCGCGATCGATGGTCGCACTGGCCGCATCCCACGCCAACAACGCGGCGATCTCGGCCTGCACAGCCTCGATGACGCCGGGCAGTTCCTCGTGGTCACCTTGCACCTTCGCGAGCTCCTCCAGACGCCGCAGGCAATGCCGCACGCCATCGACAGTGGCCGCCGCCCGACCATGCAGGGCGACGCGAACCTCGCCGAGCCCGCGGTCGACCAAGGCCATGCGAGCACGAGCATCAGCCTGCAACCGCTGTGCTTCCGCGGTGATGCGCGCCACGCCGGTGATCGCCGACGCACGCACGCAGGCCTGTTGCAATCGACCCGTCTGCAGCGAACTCCGTGCTTCCAGAAGGCGCGCCTCCAGACCTGCCACCCCCTGCGCAACGACCGCCTGCTCGCGCCGCACCCCTTCGTGCAACGGCTCCTTGGCAGCCAGGATGTCCAGCAGCACCTGGGCACGATCGAACTCGCCTGCATCGATCGCCTGCCGCACCAGCGCCAGCTGGGCATCGCGATCCCCCGCGGCACGCAACCACCTCTCAGCCGCCTCCGCCAGGACCGTCGCCCCGGCACCCCGTGCAGCCGCGGCCAAGGCTGCGGCCGACACGATGTCGGCTCCCTGCCCACCCGGCTGCTCGGACTGACCCTGCACCGCCAGCAATGCGTCCACCAAGGGTGGCGTCGCGGCGAGGGACGGAGCCTCCGCCGAACGGACACTGCGCGCCAAACCGCAGGCCTCTTCCACCGAACCGCAGGCAAGGAACGCCTTGGCGATGCAATCGGCGAGGCGCACGGACATCTTGGCGAAGGGCGGCTGGGCGGAGATCGCTGGCAGCGCGTGGATTGCCCGCCGGTAGGACGCCAGCGCCGCATCGAGGTCACCGCGATCCAACTGGGTCGCGAGGATCGCGGCCAACCGGTCGCCTGCTCCAGCGAGCACCTTGGCGCGCAACGCGACCACTTCGACGCCGTCCCGGTCGAGCATTTCGGCGCGCGCAAGCAGGTCGACGGCGGCTTCGGCGGCATCGGCGGTGAACATCGCTTCGGCCTGCTTGGCGACCTCGAGCGCCTGGCGACGCCGTTCGGCGATCATGCTCTCGAAAGCACGCCGCTCCGCGGGCACCCGCCCGACGAGCTGCTCCAACTGCTCGGTAGCGTGCGCAAGGCGGCCCTCCTGGATGGCCGCGCGCACGACTCCGAGCACCGCCGCATCACGATCGACCCCGGCCTGCCGCTCGGCAGTGGCCACGGCGATCTCTTCACGCAGTGCCTGGAGTGCGTCTGGCGACGCGAACTCCCGCAGGCGGTCCACATCCCCATTGGCCAGCGCCAGATCCCCGCTGGCCAGGTGCCGACGCGCCCGATCCAGCAAGGCAGTGACCGCCGCTTGGCGCACCACTTCGGCGCGGCGCTCCGATTGGATCAACGGATCCGCAGACAGCTGCAGCGCATCTTCGAAGCGCTGTTCTTGCAGCGCCTTCTTGGCGCGGGCCAGGCGGATGAATCGGTCGAACATGGCTGCCAGTTGCGGTCCGCTCGGGGCAAGGACCTCTCGGCCTTGCGAACCGGAAGCCGACTATTGCCAACTGCTGCAGACGCCGCCACCGCTGGCGGCCGCACGACGCAGGCAAGCCTCGGCAATCGCCAGGAAGGCGCGCCGGTCCGGCACTTCGCTCGACGGCACCGAGCACAAGCCACAGGCAGGAGCCCCGACGGCGACAGGCAGCCGACCACGCAGCGCGGCCAGGATGCGTTTGGCGAGCACGTCAGCCCCCTCAGGACCGGTGCCTGGCAGCAGGAACAGGAACACCGTTGGCGCGAAGCGCGCCAGCACGTCGATGTCCCGGCACTCGTTGAGGAAGACTCCCGCGGCCTCCGCCAGCACTTGCCGCCGCTCGCTGTCCGACACCCGCTCCCCGAGTCCCAGGTCGAGCAACAGCAATGACAAGGGCTGGTGGAACCGGTGGGCGCGCTTCCACTCCTCGTCGAGCTTCAGCGTCGCATAGGGACCGTCGAACAGCCCGGTTTCCGGGTCCTGCAACCGATTCAGCAGCGTGTCCTCGCGCTCGAAACGCAGCAAGCGCTGCAGACTGGACTCGCCCCGTGCCGAGCCGAGTTGGGGCTCGAGCTTCGCCAGCAGGGCATCGACCGCGTTGCGACGCGGTGCGGGTGTCGCCAACAACTCGTCAGCCACCAGAACACGGGAAGTGGCGTTCCAGACGAGAACGCCATCTGCGAGGCAGAATCTGGCCAACTGCACTCCCGCCCGATCTCCCTCGGCAACGACGACGTAGACCCGCTGTCCGGCATCCTTGCACGCCCGCACAGCACCAAACGCATGGCCAGTCGGGACATCGGCGCCAACCGCCTGCGCCGCGATCACGACGCAATCGCCACGAACCGCCTGGGAAAGCGGGACAGAGGCTGCGGGGACCGCAAAATGGGCTCCAAGAGCCTCACGCAACGCGACATCGTCACCCAGCCAGAACCAGCGCTTGTTCGTCGCCACTCTCGCTCCTGGGCTCGTTGCCGCACGACCATCTCCAGCCAGCCACGCGCAATTGCAGCGCGGCTAGCCGGCGCGCCGGAACCTCAGCGCTTGCTGAACTGCGTCGAGCGACGGGCCTTGTGCCGGCCGTACTTCTTGCGCTCGACTTTGCGCGAATCGCGAGTGAGCAGTCCGTGCTCACGCAGGACCTTGTCGAAGTTGGCGTTCTCGCGCAGGAGCGCGCGGGCTACGCCCAGCGACACCGCGCCAGCCTGGCCGATGATGCCGCCGCCGTCGACGTTGACCCAGATGTCGTAGTTGTTGCGGGTCTCCGTCGCGATCAACGGCCGCAGCGCCGTGCGACGCGTGTCGTCCGTGAGGAAGAAGGCTTCGAACTCACGGCCGTTGATGGAGAACTTGCCGGTGCCCGGCTTGATGCGAACGCGCGCCGTCGACGTCTTGCGCCGACCAGTGCCCCAGATGTACGGGTTGTTGACTGCCACTTCAGGAATCCTCGGCTAAGTTCGTTCTGGGTTCACTTACGGGCGGCCGGCTTCTGCGCACCATGAGGGTGCACAGGGCCACGGTAGACCTTCAGGCGGCTGATCATCTTCCGCGCGAGCTGATTCTTCGGCAGCATGCGTCGCACGGCCAGGTTGATCAGCTCCTCGGGAGCGTCAGTGAGGTAGTCAGCCAGCTTGACGTGGCGCAGACCACCCGGGAAGCCCGTGTAGTAGGTGTATTCGCGCGTCTCGGCCTTGTTGCCCGAAACCTTGACCTTGTCCGCGTTGATCACGACGACACCCTCACCAACCAGCATGTAGGGCGTGTAGTCGACGCGGTGCTTGCCCATCAGGATCGTCGCGATCTCCGTGGCCATCCGTCCAAGGGTGCGACCAGAAGCGTCGATGACGTGCCATGTGTTCATGGCTTGGTGCCGGGTAGCAACGGTCGCGAGGGTAGTCTTCGTCATGGCAAACTCTGCGTGCGGTCGACGCCTGGAGTGGCGCACCGCGGCTGACAAATGAGGCGGAGGATGGTATCGACTCGACCGCCAGTGTCAACGCTGGACCGGCAGCGGTTCTTCAGAACCTTACGGCGGCCCATCCGACCTACAACTCGCGGATGGTCATGGTGTTGGTCAGGCCCGTCTCACGGACCTGGCCGGCGATCTGCACGATGCGGTCGCCACTCTTGACCAACCCCTCGGCCCGCATGATGCGATCGCCGTCCAGCGTCAGCTCGTGGCTGGTGCGCCCTGGCCGGATCTTCCGGGCGAAGATGCCCCATGTCAGCGCGAGCTTCTGCATCGTCCGCATGGACGGCGTGAACGCGACGACGTGCGTAGGCGGCCGTTCCCCGGCCAGCAACTGCGCCGTTCCCCCGGTCTCCGTGTAGACGGCAATCAGGCGCACATGGGCCTCATAGGCCGCGTAGGCAGCCGCACGGACCGTGGCCTGCGTCACCGTTGCGGCTCCCGAAGAGGGCTTGCGCCGCCGGTCGCCCAGGCGGGAGTAGACGTCGCGTTCGGCCGTGCGAATGATCTTCTCCATGATCCGGACGCTGCGGATCGGGTGCTTCCCGGACGCCGTCTCCGCCGACAACATCACGGCGGAGGTTCCGTCGTAGATCGCGTTCGCGACATCCGAAGCCTCCGCCCGCGTCGGCCGCGGATTCAGGATCATCGACTCCAGCATCTGCGTGGCGGTGATGACCGGCTTGCGGGCCTCGTTGGCGAGGTCGATGAGGCGCTTCTGGGTCGGCGGCACCGCCTCCGGCCCAAGCTCCACGCCCATGTCGCCGCGCGCCACCATCAGTGCGTCCGAAACGGCGAGGATCGACGTCGCATTGCGCACCGCCTCCGGGCGCTCGATCTTGGCGATGATCTGCGCATCGCCATTCAGGCGCTTGATGTGGCCGCGCAGCTCGGTGACGTCCGAGGCGGTGCGCACGAACGACAGCGCCACGAAATCCACCCCATTCGCCAACACGCAACGCAAGTCGCTGAGGTCCTTCTTGGACAGGCACGCCGCGCTCACCTTGCTGCCAGGCAGGTTGATGCCCTTGAACTGGTGCAGCATGCCGCCGTAGACGACGCGCGCGTGGATGCGCGGGCCATCGACGCGGTGCACGCGGACCTCGAGGTTGCCATCGTCGAGCAGCACCCGCTCGCCGACCCGGACGTCATCCGCCAACCCGCGATAGCCGGTGCCGATGCGGACACTGCCATCGGCGAGCAACTCACCGACGACTCCCGGCGTCACGTCGATCGTGACCTCGGCACCGCGCTTCAGGTAGATCGGCTCGGCATTGCGCAGACGGCCGACGCGGATCTTCGGCCCCTGCAAGTCCGCCAGGATACCGATCGCGCGATGCTGGGCCTTGGCGATGCGCCTGACGCGAGCGATCGTCTCGGCGATCGTCGCATGGTCGGCATGCGCGCAGTTGATGCGGAAGACATCGGCGCCGGCCTGCACCAACTGCGACACCATCTTGTCGGAGTTGGACGCGGGGCCGAGAGTCGCCACGATCTTGGTGCGATTGTGCCACGCCATGGGAGGGTTCCTGCGGGGGTCTGGTCGCGTGGCGCGGTCACCCGAGCTGCGACGGGCCGAAGGTTGTAGCGACGCAGTGAGACCGCGGAAGGCCTTTCCGGGCGCAATCCGTCGAGCGCATCAGCTGCCGAACGTCGCCTTGTTCTTGTCCCACCATTCCGTCCAGCGCTGGATCGCACGAGCCCGCGCATCCTTGGTCGCCGTCGCTTCGAACGGCAGCTTCTGGCCCGACACCAACTTCAGCGACACGTAGGCGGTGTCGCGCACGTTCTCCTCGGCATCGGCCATCGCGGCAAGCAGAACCTCGACCACGTCCGCGCGCTTCCAATCGCGCAAGCCGTCGACGGTCAATCGGCGGACATACGCATCGGGATCCTTCGCCATCGGCAACAGGCTTTGCAGCACGTCCTGGTTCTTGCTGCGAAGCAACTCATCGACTGCCTCGAAGCGAACCGCCGGGTCGGTTGCCTTCAGCTTCTTCGCATGCTCAGCCAAAGCCGGCGGCAAGGTCGGTCCAGCCGGCTCGGAAGGAGCCGCCTCCGGGGTCGGCGCAGCGGCAGGGCTCGGCGCAGGGACAACGGCACCACCGCCAGCCTCGCGCAGGGCCGTCGTCAACTCCAGCAGCCGCGTCTGGCGCTGCCGCATTTCCTCGAACAGGGGCCGGTAATCGATCGACTGGCCGGCCAGCAGCCGTTGCTCCTGCCGCAGGCTGGCTACTTCCCGCTGCAGGCCGTCGCTGACCTTCGCCTGCTCGGCCAGCGATTGCCCGAGGGCCGCCAGGGTTTCCTGCAGCTTGCTCTGCACGGAATCGAGATCGGCTCGGCGGGCGGCACCGTCCATGTGCACGCCCAGCGTCTGCAGGACCTCGCTGTCGGACCGCTGCGCCAACTGCAACTGCTCGTTGGCCTGCCGCCAACGCGCATCGGCTCCGGACAACTCGAGATCCAGGAACAGCGTCGCTGCCGCGATGGCGACCAGCAGCAGGACCGCCACCGGGAACACCCGCGATTCGCCCCCGCTCGGGACACTGGAGCCGCCGACCGGCTGCCCGCCTCGCAGGGCTGGCAGGCAGCAACTGCCCACCACCTTGCCCTGGTGGCGCACCGCCGCGCCGCCCTGCAGGTCGTTTGCCGGCACGGAGGTGCCGCAAAGGTCACAGAACGCCACTTCGACCGCGTCTTGTTGCATACCCACCTCGCTGCGCGACGCGGACGCGCGTCTTCGCACAGGAGGGATAGTCGCGGCGAGCGGCTGCGAAACCAGTCTCCGGGGCAGATTCCCGGAGACCTAACGAATCAGCCGAGCTTGGCTCGCAGGGCGTCGACGCGGTTGGTCCGCTCCCAGGCGAACTCCGAACGACCGAAGTGGCCGTATGCGGCGGTGCGCTTGAACACGGGGCGCTTCATCTCGAGGTCGCGAATGATCGCCGCCGGCCGCAGGTCGAACACCTCGCGGATCGCCGCCGTGAGCTTCTCCTCACTGACCTTGCCGGTGCCGAACAGGTCGCAACGGATGCTGACCGGCTGCGCCACACCGATGGCATAGGCCACCTGCACTTCGCAGCGATCCGCGTAGCCAGCGGCGACCACGTTCTTGGCCACCCAACGGCACGCGTAGGCAGCCGAACGGTCGACCTTGCTCGGGTCCTTTCCGGAGAACGCACCACCACCATGCCGCCCCATGCCGCCATAGGTGTCGACGATGATCTTGCGGCCAGTCAGGCCGGCGTCGGCCTTCGGCCCGCCCTCGACGAAGCGCCCGGTCGGATTCAGGTACCAACGGGTGTTGGCGTCGACCATGTGCTTGGGAAGCACTTCGAGGGCCACGGTCTTCAGGGCCTTGTGCAGCTCCTCGTTGGAGACTTCCGGGCGATGCTGATGCGAGATGACCACGGTGTTGACCCGCACCGGCTTGTTGTCCTGGTCGTACTCGACGGTCAACTGGCTCTTGGCATCCGGGCGCAGGAACTTGAAGCGCCCACTCTTCCGGGCCTCGGCAAGCGCCTCGAGGATCCGGTGGCTGAAGTGGATCGGGAACGGCATCAGCGCGTCGGTCTCGCGGCACGCGTAGCCGAACATCATGCCCTGGTCACCAGCGCCCTGCTCCTTGCTCTGGGACGTGGTCGCATCGACGCCGAGCGCGATGTCCGCGGACTGGCGCTGGATCGAGGTCAGCACCGCGCACGAGTTGTAGTCGAAGCCCATCTCGGCGTCGGCGTAGCCGATGTCCTTGATGACCGAGCGGACCACTTCCTGGTAGTCGATCTGGGCCTTCGTCGTGAACTCACCCGCGATGATCACGAAGCCGCGCGACACCATCGTCTCACAGGCGACGCGTGACTCGGGGTCCTGGGCCAGGATGGCATCGAGCACGGCATCCGAGATCTGGTCGCAGACCTTGTCGGGATGCCCTTCGCTCACGGATTCACTGGTGAAGAGACGGAGTTCCTTGCTCATGATTCGTTGCGAGAAATGCCTGCGCCGGGCGGTCGGACGACCACCGGGCGCGAATAGGGGGAAGGAGCTTATCGACGGCCATTCCGAAATCCTGTGCAAAGTCCCCGTGCGCAATGCGGCGGAACGACCTTCCCAAGCAACGGGTTCCGGCATGGAACCAACTACCCGTGGCCCGACTGCAACCAGGACCCTCTCGATGGCTATTGGCGACCGGCGCCGAACTTCCCCTGCCCTTTCGCTCATTCCCCAGGATCCTGGTCCCAGGCCAGGGCTTGCCATGCGTGTCGAATCCACTCCGCTGAACCGCACCTCCGTAGCGCTGACCCTGCTGGCGATCAGCCTGCTGGTGATCCTGGCTCTGCTGCGCTGAACGGACCGAGCGGCGAGCCACCTGTGCTGCCGTTTGCGCCAGGGGCTGGGTCCCGGCAGACGGCTCCGACCGAGCCCAAGCTCCGCTCGTCCACCACGCCGCGGCGCGAGAAGCAACCGGAAGCGCGCTTGCTCGCATCTGTCGATGCCGACAATCTTGGCCTCCCCGCGGCCACGGCTGCGTCCGCTGCATGCAATACGCGCTGATCCTCGATGGAGTGAGCAAGCACTTCGGCTCCTTCACCGCCGTCTCCAATCTCTCGCTGCAGGTGCCGAAGGGCTGCATCTACGGCTTCCTGGGCCAGAACGGCGCCGGCAAGACCACCACCATCCGCATGGTGATGAGCATCTTCCACCCGGACTCCGGCCGCATCTCGGTGCTCGGCCAACCCGATGCCGCGACCGTCAAGGATCGCCTCGGCTACCTGCCGGAGGAGAAGGGCCTCTACAAGAAGATGAAGACGGCCGAGATCGTCGCCTACTTCGGCAAGCTGAAGGGCATGGACAGCCGCACCGCCAACCTGCGGGCGAAGGAACTGCTGATCCGCTACGGCCTCGGCGACTGGCTCGACAAGAAGTGCGAAGCGATGAGCAAGGGCATGGGCCAGAAGGTGCAGGTGCTCGGCACCATCATCCACGAGCCCGAACTGGTCATCCTCGACGAGCCCTTCAGCGGCCTCGATCCCGTCAACCGCGACCTGATGCGCGACCTGATCCTCGACATGAAGCGCCAGGGCCGCACCGTGATCTTCAGCACGCATGGCATGGAGCACGCCGAGCAGATCTGCGACTACGTGATGATGATCCACAAGAGCAAGCTGCAGTTCGCCGGGACGCTGAGCCAGATCAAGCAAGGCCGCGATCTCGGCATCCAGCTGGACTACGACGGCGATGGTGACCAGCTGCAGCACCTACCGGGGGCCGCACGCGTCAACGACCACGGCAAGCACGCCGAGATCTTCCTGCAGCCCGGCAAGGACCCGCAGCAGGCCCTGCGCTGGCTGCTCGACCACGTCACCGTGAAGCGCTTCGACTACCGCGAACCGTCGCTGCACGAGATCTTCGTCCGCACCGTGGACGAAGCGAACCAGAAGCTGGCAACCGCCGGCGTGGAGCGCTGAACATGGCCAACAAGACCCTGCTGGTCGCGCAGCGCGAGTACCTCGAGAACGTGCGCACGAAGACGTTCTGGATCGGCATCCTGATCGTGCCCCTGCTGATCGGCGTCATGGTCGGTGCCAGCGCACTGCTCGCCAAGCTGAAGCAGGTGCAGCGCTACACCGTCGTCGACCTGGGCGGCGGCGACCTGCTGGCGCGCGCCGAGCGCGAGTTCCGCCAGGGCGACGCGAAGGCGGTGTTCCAGCTGCTGGCGAAGGCCAAGGACGATCCCAAGCTGCAGGAACTGCAGCGGAAGGTCGGCGCCACCGGCGACGGCAAGGAGCCGTCCGGCGAGCAGATGCTGGCCATCTTCGATTGGATGCAGGCGCAGGATCCAGCGGTGCTCGCGAAGTTCGCCGACCTGCAGACCAGCAAGCAGTACGATTACTTGCCGGCGGCCGAACTCGGCATCGCGGAGATCGGCAGCGAAGCGGGCCAGCAGGAACTGAACCGACGCGTCCAGAAGGGCGACCTGTTCGCGTACTTCGTGCTCGGCGACAAGCCGCAGGAGTCGACGACGGACTTCCGCTACGTGTCCAACAACCTCACCGACGACTCGCTGCGGTCGGCCTACGAGAACGCGCTGACGCGCATCGTGCAGAAGGACCGCATCGCCGAAGCCGGCATCGCGCCGAAGGTCGCCACGCACATCCAGCAGCGCGTCGAGTTCCAGAAGCAGCAGGTCGACAAGACCGGTGCCACCGCCGAGGTCAAGCGCGAGAACGTGCTCGACAAGTGGGCGCCGGTGGGCTTCGTCTACTTCCTGTGGATGGCGATCTTCAGCATCGCCAACCTGCTGCTGACCAACACCATCGAGGAGAAGAGCAACCGCATCATCGAGGTGTTGCTGTCGTCGGTGAGTCCGCACCAGCTGATGCAGGGCAAGATCTGGGGCATCGCGGCGACCGGGTTGACGATCGTCGGCACCTGGGTCGGCTTCGGCCTGCTGGCAGGCTGGCTGGTGCCGCAGTTCCTAGGCGACACCTCCGGCGGGATGATGGGCATGCTGTTCACCGCGCTGGGCAACAGCGGCTACCTGCTCGCCTTCGTCGTCTACTTCCTCGGCGGCTACCTGCTCTACGCCGCGGTGCTGGTCGCGATCGGCTCCGTCTGCAACACGCTGAAGGAGGCGCAGAACCTGATGCAGCCGGTCATGATGGTGCTGATGGTGCCGCTGCTGGCGATGGTGTTCATCGGCCAGGAACCGAACGGCCTCGTCGCGAAGGTGATGAGTTTCATCCCGCTGTTCACGCCGTTCACGATGATGAACCGCGCCGGTGGCCCCCCGGAGACATGGGAGTACGTGGTGACCTCGGTGCTGCTGGTGGTGACGATCTGGTTGGTGATGAAGGGCGCCGGCAAGATCTTCCGCGTCGGCGTGCTGATGACCGGCAACCCACCGAAGCTGAAGGAGATCTTCAGCTGGCTGCGCCAGTCGTGAACGGCACGACGGACCGCCTGCTGGTCGTCGGCGGTGGCCAGGGCATCGGGCAGGCGATCGCCGACGCGTGGCCGCAGCAGACCACCGTGTGGACACGCAGTCGCGGCATCGACGCCACCGACCCACGGCAACTGGGTGAAGCGTTCGCCAACCACCGGCGTGCGCACGGCGTGCCGTTCGCGCTGGTCCACACCATCGGCGACTTCGTCGAACAGCCGTTGCTGCGCACCGACCTCGCCACCTGGCGCCACCTGTTCGCCAGCAACCTCGACAGCGCCTTCCACACGCTGCAGGCGATCGTGCCGGCGATGGTCGAGAGCCGCCGGGGCCGCGTGGTCCTGTTCGCCGCAGCCGGCGTCGACAAGGACCGGGCGATGCTGCGCGCGCCCGCCTACTTCGCGGCCAAGGCGGCCCTGGTGCAACTCGCCCGCTCCCTCGCCGTCGAGGTCGCCCCGGCCGGGGTCACCGTGAACGTCATCGCACCGGGCCTGATCCACCACCCGCACAGCCACCAGCAGAGCCAGCAGCGCCTGCTGGCTCGCGTACCGAGCGGTCGGCTCGGCACCGTCGAGGACGTGCTCGGAATGGTGCGCTATCTGCTGTCGGATGCCGCCGCGTACGTGACCGGCCAGGTGCTCACCGTCGACGGCGGACTGCAGGCCTGATCCACTCGCGGTGCGCATCACCGCGGAGAAACTGGTTGTCAGTCGCCCCCGCTGACCGGTAAACCGCCACCTTCCAAGGTTCTCAGCAGGAAGTACGAAGATCGAACCGACGATCCTTTCCCCCACCGGCATCGACCTTCACGCGCTCGACATCGATGCGGTGCGAGCGACCCAGCGACTGATCAGCAAGGGCTTCGAGGCCTATCTCGTCGGCGGCTGCGTGCGCGACCTGCTGCTCGGTCGCACACCGAAGGACTACGACATCGCGACCGAGGCGAGGCCGCAGCAGGTCAAGCGCGTGTTCCCGCGCAACTGCCGCATCATCGGCCGCCGCTTCAAGCTCGCGCATCTGCACTTCCACGGCAACACGAAGATCCTGGAGTGCTCCACCTTCCGCCGTCCGCCGCAGCAGCTCGAGAACGGCAATGACGACGTACTGATCACGCGCGACAACGAGTTCGGCAACGCCGAGGAAGACGCGCTCCGCCGCGACTTCACCGTCAACGCGCTGTTCCTCGATCCGACGCGCGACACCATCCTCGACTACGCGGATGGCCTGCGCGACGTGCACGACCGGGTGATCCGCACCATCGGCGACCCGATCGTGCGCTTCCGCGAGGACCCGGTGCGCATCCTGCGCGCCGCGAAGTTCGCCGGGCGCCTCGGCTTCAGCGTCGAACCCGAGACCCTCGCCGCGATGGCAGAGACGTCGGGCGACCTGGTCCGCAGCGCGCCCCCGCGCCTGCTGGAAGAGATCCTGCGGCTGCTGCGCGGCGGCCACTCGCTCGACAGCTTCCAGCTGCTGCGCGACGTCGGGGCGGTGAAGAGCCTCGTGCCGGTGCTGGCCGAGTTCCTCGCCACCGCACCACACGAAGAGCGCGTCGATTTCTGGCGGCTGCTGCAAGCGGTCGACCATCGCATCCAGGACGGGCACATGCCCAACAGCGGCGTGCTGCTCGGCGCCCTGCTGGTCTGCCCCGTGCTCGCCAAGGTGCAGCGCAATCCTGGTCGCAGCGCCTCGTCGATCGCCGACGACCTGCTCGGCCCGCTGTGCGCGGACCTGCGCCTGCCGCGCCGCGACGCGGGTTGCGTGAAGCGCATCTGCGGCGTGCAGCACCGGTTCCTGCAGCACGACGACCAGAAGCGGTTCCGCACCGAAGGCTTCGTGCACGGCCCGTACTTCCTCGAAGCCTTCGAACTGTTCGAGCTGCGCACGCAGGCGCTCGGCACCGATCCGGCCGTCGTCGAACAGTGGCGCCGCTTCGCCGAGCAACTCGACCCCCTCAGTGGTGAGTATGGCGACCGCCGCCACACCGCACCGGTGGACCACGATGAGGATCCGGACCACGAGGCTCCGATCGAAGTGGCCGAGACCGCTGCCCCCGACGCGGAGGATGCGGAGCTCGATCCGAAGCCCGAGGAACCGACGCTCGCTGCATCGCGCGGTTTCGAAGCAGGGGTAGATCAAGAGGCACCAACCAACGAAGACGCCGCAGCGCCGTCGACGTTGGCCGGGGACGCCGCGGGCGATGGCGACGGGGAACCCCGTCGCCGCCGGCGCCGGCGCCGGCGCGGGCGGCGCCGCGGCGGTGACGATCGCCTCGATGGGTCGCAGCAGCCGACCGAAGCCACCGGCACCGATGCGGAGTTCGTCGACGCCCCCGCCTCCCTCCGCGCCACGGCTCCGCGCGACGCGTTCGCGCCCGAAGACGGCACCGCGCACGAGCCGATCGATGACGAGCCCTTGCTCGGCGCGGCACCAGAGGACGACGAATCCGACGTGGATGTCGATGCCGCCGCCACGCTGCGCACTCCGCGCGCGGACTCGACGGCTCCCGACGATCCTTCGGCGCCGCACGATTCGGCGCAGAACCCCTTCCCACCGCATGCAACCGCCGCCGATGCCGAGCATCCCGGCGAACCCGGACGCGGTCGACGTCGGCGCAATCGCCGTCGGCGCCGCGGTGGCCGCGGGCGCGACGACGGTGGCTTCGCTCCGGAACAGGAACAGCGCACCCACGATGGCGCCCTGCCGGCAGAACCCGAAGAC
>CAMAUH010000001.1 GCA_945861365.1 Candidatus Kuenenia stuttgartensis | reverse complement strand
CGTGCCGTACGTGCATTCGAGCGTCTTCTGAAACGTCCGAGACGTCTCGTTCCTGGGCAACCTCGAGCGCGTCAGCGAAGGAGTCGACCGAACGCGTCGATAGCTCGGCAATCACCACACGACGGAGATTGCCATGCGCGACCAAGCGCTAGATACCTACCTGGCGGACATCAACGAAGTGCCGCTGTTGACGGCGGAGCAGGAGATCGACCTCGCCAAACGCATCCAGCGGGGCGACCTTTCGGCTCGCGAACACATGATCCGGGCCAATCTGCGCCTGGTCGTGTCCATCGCCAAGAACTACGTGAACCGCGGCCTCGCGTTCCTCGACCTCATCGAGGAGGGCAACATCGGCCTGATGCGCGCGGTCGAGAAGTTCGACCCGAAGGCGGGCTGCCGCTTCTCGACCTACGCGACCTGGTGGATCAAGCAAGGCATCCGCCGCTCACTGGTCAACTCGGTGAAGACCGTGCGCGTGCCGAGCTACATGTCCGAGATCGTGTCGCGCTGGAAGGCGACCGCGATGGAGCTCGGTTACCGGCTCGGGCGGCAAGCGACCACGGCCGAGATCGCGGAGCAGCTCGATCTGCCCGAGAACAACTGGAACCTGGTGCGCGAGACCGTGCAGGCCAACTCGCAGCCGACGCACTCGATGAGCGACGACGCGGCGGCGGCGTTCGCGGAGACGATCGAGGACACGCGCAGTCCGTCCCCGGAGGACACGATCCTGTCGGCGATGGAGTTGGCGCGGTTGCGTGAGCTGCTCGATCGCATGGAGGCGCGCGAGGCCCGCATCCTGAAGCTGCGCTTCGGCATCGGCACGGGCGAACCGATGACGCTGAAGGCGATCGGCAAGCGCTTCGGGTTGACGCGGGAGCGGGTCCGGCAGATGGAGCAGCAGGCGCTCGAGAAGCTGGGCGACGTCATGTCGCGAGAGTTCGGCGAGGAACGAACGACGGTGCGACGCAGCAAGCGGGTCGTTCGCGAAGCGTGATCCGGCCACCGCCAGCGTCTACGGTGCGCTGGTGAAGTCCGCCACGAACGCATCCGGCTCCGGCACGTCGCTCTACGTGCACGTGCCGTTCTGCGTCGTGAAGTGCGGCTACTGCGACTTCAATTCGTACGTCGTCGAGGACCGCACGGTTCATGACCTGTTCCTCGACGCGCTGGCGATCGAGCTGCGACGCGAATGGCGGTTCGGCCCCCCCGTCTCGGTGTTCATCGGCGGCGGAACGCCGAGCTTGCTGGATCCGGAGCGGCTGGAGCGATTCTTCGACATCCTGGAACAGGCCGTGCCGCTGCGCGACTGCGCGGAGGTCACGATGGAGGCCAATCCGGAGAGCTTGACCGAGGAGAAGGCGCGGCTGGCGAGGGCGCGCGGCGTCAACCGCATGAGCATGGGCGTGCAGTCGTTCCAGGCCAGGCATCTGCGCTTCCTCGATCGTGCGCATTCGGCGGAGAAGGCCGCGAGTGCGTTCGCTGCCTTGCGCGCGGCAGGGCACACGAACGTCAGCATCGACCTGATCTTCGGCATTCCCGGTGAGACGGCAGGTGAGTGGGCCGACGACCTCGAGCGCGCGCTCGCGTTCGGGCCCGATCACCTCTCCTGCTACAACCTCACGTTCGAGCCCGGTACGCGGCTGCATCGCGATCTACAGCAAGGCAAAGTCGAGCCGAACGACGAGGAAGTGGATCGCGCCATGTTCCTGCACACCCGCGAACGCCTTCTGGCTGCCGGGTTCGATGCCTACGAAGTCAGCAACTTCGCAGGGCGTGGCGGCCCGTCGCGACACAACGACCACTACTGGCTGCAGGGTGACTACGTGGGGGTCGGTCCGGGAGCCTCGAGCCATCGCGCTGGGGTCCGGTCCACGAACCTGAAGGCCGTGGAGGCCTGGGCCAATGCGCTGCTCGCCGGGCAACCGGCGAGCGCTTCAGCCGAGACGCTGCGGCCTGCTCAGCGGTTTGCCGAAGCCATCTGGCTCGGCATCCGCCGCCGCGATGGCCTTGATGTCGGTGCTGCTGCGCAGCGGATCGGTGTCGACGCAGGACTTGCCACTGCCGTCACCGAGCAGCACGTGCGAGCTGGTTGGATCCAGAACGATGGTTCCAGGATCCGCCTCACCGCGACCGGCCTGCTGCTGGCGGATCGGGTCGGCGGCGACTACCTCGAGATCGGTCTGTCGAGGTAGTCGCCAGACTTCCGCATCAGAAGTTGCGACGAGCGCTGATGCCGAGCACGGCGCCGGCCGCACCGAGTGCAGCGCCGAACAGCAGGCCGACTTCCGGCCCGAACGGGCTCGTCGTGATCGACTCGGTCCCGGTTGCATCGGACTTGGTGTAGCTGACCGAGGCGAACAGGTGCTTGGTCAACACGCTCGCATCCGGCAGCAGCTGGGTGTTGATCGGCACGTCCTCGCCGATCGGCACCACCGCGAGCAGGCCGGTGGCGATCTGGTACATGCTCTCGAAATCCGACTTCCAATCGGTGAAGGAGAGGCTCTGCACGCCAGCAGGGATGGCGTTGGCGATCGCCGCGAACTCCTTGTTGCCGCGGATGTCGTTCTTCGGGTCGTCTTCGCGATCCAGACGCTGGAAGACGCGCTTCACGTCGCTCGGCGACATGCCGACGACCATGTAGCCGTTCTTGAAGGAGAAGGTCGGCTGCACGACATCGAAGATGTTGAAGCCGCCCATGCCCTGCGTCGGGTCGAAGTTGACCTTGACCGTCCACGCCTTGAGGCCGCGCTTCTCGCCCTCTTCGATCTCGAGCATGCCGTTGCTGATCTTGGCCAACCCCTTCAGCACCGTCACGATCTTGGTGTCGTCGGTGACTTTGACGAGAACGGCCAGCTCGGGCGGTGCGGCGATCGAGCCCAAGGGCATCGACCAGTAGATGTAGTGGTCACCGAAGGCGCCGAAGAGATCGTTGCGGATGCTGAAGCCGAGTTGCTTCTCCATCTCCTCGATCTGGCCCTTCACCTGCTTGGCGAACTCGGCGTCGTAGGCATCCAGGCCGCGCATCAGCGTGTCGTGGACACTCATGACGTCCATCGTGCTCGCACTGAAGCCGACCGCGTCCTTCGGGACCCACTTCAGGAACTTGGTGTCGATCAGCTTCGGCGCTGCAGTGGCTACTTCGGTGCCCGGTGTGTGGAAGCTGCGCGTGACGCACTTGCCATCGACGTAGCTGCTGCTTGCAGCCATGGTGCCGAGCTTGCGCCAACCCATCGCGTCGATCGCGCGTTCGATGCCGGCCATGTCGACGCCTTCGACGCCACCCTGCTCGAGGGCCATGCGCAGGAAGCTGATCCCGAAGTCGACCATCGGGTCGAGGCGCATGAAGACCTCGAACTCCGAGCCGGGCGTGTTCAGGCGCTTGGCCGTGGCCTGGTACTGCGCCGAAGCACCCAGCATCGGCGTCTTCTTCTGCATGGCTTCGCAGATGCCGGTGACCTCGTCGGTCAGCGTGCCGATCAGCATGCCGCCCGGGACCATCGCCACGTTGAGGCTCATCTCGAGGCCTTCGGCGGTGTTCGGCTGGAAGGAGTGGATCGTGATTTCGCCGACCTTGCTCTCCTTCTTGGTCAGGTTCTCCCCGGCCTGTGCCTCCAGCATGCCGAGCCCGGTCTGCACCAGCTTGGTCCAGGTCTCAGCCGACGGACCGAAGTCCATGTGCATGACCATCCCGAACTTGGGGGCCGGGCCGAAGTCGCCAGCCTTCATCTCCAGGTGCGTCAGTGCGAAGGTCATGCCCTGCATCCGGAGCTTCAGCAGTTCCTCCGGATCGAACGGCAGCGCCCCCTGCGCCTGCATCTCCTTGGCTTGCGCCATGCCCTGCTCGATCTGCTTGCCGACCATCTTCTTCACGTCGGCAAAGAAGGCCTGCACGTCGTCCTCGGCCCACATCTTGGCCAAGGGCATCGAACCGAAGTCGGCCATCGAGCCGTTCAGGTCCGGCACCGAGATGGCCATCAAGGTGTCCTTCGGCAGATAGGGCAGAATCGAGGTCTGGGCGGCGAGCGGGGTCGCGACCAGTAGCAGCGATGCCAGGGAGCGGGCGAGAGAGAGCTTCATGGGAATGCTTTGGGGTGCAGAACCTGACGGAACGCCAGGGTCCACGGCGCGACGGTGCTTGTGGACTGGCTTGTCGCGAACCTGTTGCAAGGGCTGCAGCTACTTGGCCGCCAGCTGCTGCAGGAAGGCCACGATCTTGGGCTCGGCCTCGGTGAGCGCGGCCTGCAGCTTGGCGATGGCCTTTTCGGCGCCCTTGGCCTTGCCGGTGATCGCCGCGGTCACTTCCTGCATCGCTTCGGTGACCTTGGGGTCGCTGCCACCGGCGGCGAACGCCACCAGCAGGCCTGCCTGGTAGATGTTGGCGTCGTTGTCCTTCGGCTCGGCGTCACCGCTGATGGCGAAGGCTCCGAAGAAGCCCTTCAGGTTCTTCACGCCGCCCTTCTGCAGGTGCTGCTTGCCGAACCAGCCCGCGTCTTCGCCGTTCTGGAACCGCGACGTGAAGGCGGCGATGCCATGCAGCAGCCACATCGGGAGTTCGACACCGTTCATCTCGGCGATCGAGTTGGCATAGGCCAGCGCTGCCGCATGGCGCACATAGCGCTCGACCCAGTCCTTGTTGTAGACGCAGATGCCGGCGCGAACTTCGCCGATGAACGGCACGCCGACCTTGCGCCCGGCAGCGACCAGGAAGGAGCCAGCGGCGTCCGAGCCATCCCCGAGAGGTTTGCCGAACTCCTCGCTGTACTCGCTGTTCGTCGAAGCGATGATGACGACGGGACGATGGTCGGCAGCCGGCTTCTCGGTGCCCAGCAGCGGTGCGACCTTCTCATAGCCGAGGTCCGCGATGGTGCACAGATCGAGGATCTTCGACAGTGCCAGGGTGCTGATCAACGTGCAGTGATTGGAGCGGACGATCCAAGGGCGCTTGATGTCACTGTGGTAGGTGTCGGCTTCCTTGAGGTCGCCCCACCGGTCGCCGCCGATCGGATAGTACTTCTCTTTTGCCTTGTCCGCGTGCTTTGCGTCGATGAGCTCTCCCGTCTCGGGGTGGCGCACCTTGCCAGATTGCATCGCAATCAGTTCGGCCTTGGTGACGAGGCTTCCTTCGTGGTGGAAGACCCCGCGCTTCGCATCCGCGGCCTTCTCCTTCTCGACCCAGACACCGTCCACTTCGACCAGGCCCTTGGCTGCGTACTCGGCGCTCTGCGCCTTCTTCCGCAGTGCTTCGGCCTCCTTCGCCGGCAACCACTTGCCGTCGACGAGAGCATTCCCGAGGCCCTCGTTGGCCCCGGCGTGGTCGGCTTTGATCTTCAGAACGGCCTGGTAGAGGCGTTTTGCGTCCGCCGCGAGGGACTTCTCGGCTGCCCATTTGCCGACCTCGTAGAGCGCATCCGGATCCTTCTTTGCCGCTGCTTCGCGCGTCTTCAGTTCCTGTTTCAACTGTGCCGGGGTCTGGGCGGCGGCTTCAGCAGCCAGCAGGGAGAGCAGGACGGGGATGCAGATTCTTGCGTACATGTGCCGAGGTGGTTCGGGTTGCTCTTGCAGGTCAGAAGTTCGAAGCGGTCTTGCGTCGGCTCTCTGGAGTGAATCGGGCCCAGGAGTCCATTCGCTGGCTCGGGCGCAGGTTGAGGTAGGGAGTCCAACGCGGTCGGATCGGCTGGCGCAACAGGTGAAGGCCGGCCTCCTTCAGGTTGCGATCCGCCTTGCGTGCATTGCAGCTCACGCAGGCCAGCACGCAGTTCTCCCAAGAGGTGGTGCCGCCTCTCGAGCGAGGGACCACATGGTCGACGCTGAGGTGGTCCGATGGTCGCTTTCGACCGCAGTACTGGCAGGTGAAGTCGTCGCGCAAGAACAGGTTCCGCCGCGTGAACGGAGCCTCATGGCAGGGCACGCGATCGTACTGTTGGAGCAGGATGACCTCGGGTGCCGCAATGCAGATGCTTGGAGAGCGGATCGACAGGTCGGGCCTTGCGGGCGGCACCTCGAGCCACTGCTCGAAGTCGTAGGTGGCGAGACTCTCTGGGCAGACGATGCGGGCTGAATCGCGGAAAACCATGCAGAGGGCTCGGCGCACCGTGGTCACGTGCACCGGTCGCCAGGAGCGGTTCAGAACGAGAGTGGCTCGGTCCAGCAGCTCGTGGCGTCGTTCTGGCTCACCAACCCGCATGCTTGTGGCTCCGGACGTGGGCCGGGAGTGCGAAGGTTGCGCCCAGTCTAGGTGCTGCAGTGGTCGGACGGAATGCCCTGGGGGGTCGCAGGACTGAGGTTGCGATCGATGGCCTGCCGATGAGGGGGCGCCCTGACTGGCTCCTTCGGGCTCGTGGCTTGGGGGCGATCCAGGTCCGTCGGGTAGCGATGCCGGCGTTGCTTGGCCCCTGGCTCGTAGCTACACTACGGGGCCCCCTATTCCTCTACCCGCCATCACTCCACCGATGAAGCGCCTTGCGAGCTCTCTGGCTTTGGCGGTCGGCGTCGTTGCTGTTTCCAGCTGCGCGTCGCCCGACCCAACGACCGCTTACGGTGTGAGTGCGGTGCAGTTCCAGGACGTCGTGGTCCCCGCCGGTATGCAGCTGCGGGACTCTGCCCACGAGAGTCACTCGCGGGTCGAAGCCTCCTGGCGAAAGGCCCACTTCATCTACAGCGGACAGACGCCAGTCCAGTCTGCCGTGTCCTACGTGAGGGAGCGCATGCCTCAGCACAACTGGACGATGGTCGCTGAAGAGCAGGTGGAGGAGGCGGGTGTGAAGATCCGCTTCGAGCGCGGCATTTACTCCGCAGAGTACGTTTTTAGCCGGGCCGATGGGGCAACCCAGATGGTCGTGGACTACGACACGCAGTTCCAGCGTCGCTGAAGCACTCCCAATGTCTGCAATCCCTCCGACCGCTCTTGAAGGTACCCAGGCCCCCAGCCAAATCGAGCAGCTGTGGGATCGCTACCGGACTCTCGCATACGTCCTTGTCGCAGCCATCGTCGGCGCGCTCGGAGTCGATTACGGGATGACGGAATACAAGCGCCGGCAGGCGGATTCCGCGTGGGCTGAATTCACTGCAACGCTCGGTATGCAAGCGACTTACACCGATCAGGAGAAGATCCTCCAGAGCGTGACCGAGAGCGTTGGATCGACAGATGTCGCAAAGCTGGAGTCGGCGATCGCAGCCGCATCGGAAGCGCAACGCCCCTACCTGTTGGCTGCCTTGGCTTCGCGTGCGGCAAGCGCGAAGCAGTGGGACAAGGCCGAGGCGGCCCTGGGCGATCTCGAGCGGCAGTTCCCCAACCACTCGTTGGTCAAGGTGACTGACTATCCGGTTCAGGCGGTGGAGCAGGTCAAGGCATCCAAGGATGGCCTCAAGCCGAACGATCCCAAGAAGCCGGAGTACAAGGCCGCCGAGAAGGGCAGTGCCGTGTCGAGGATGCGAGCGCAGATTGCAGCCGCCAAGGGCTATGCAGCGCCTGCTCAGTTCGCACGCATCGATCCGCCGGCGGATGCTCCCAAGTTCAAGGTCGAGCTGTCAGGTGGCTATGGCTCGTTCGTCATCGCGCTGATGCCGCAGGTGCCGAAGCACCTTCAGGAAGCCCTCAAGTTGGTTGAGGCGGGCTTCTGGAAGGACATCGCGATCGATGAGATCCGCCGGTCCTCCAAGACTCGCAAGAACCCTCAGGAGCTGCACTTCGGTCTTGAGTCCACGCGCGGCCAGGACGATCGGAGCAAGTGGACGGATACCGAGCCGAGCACGCACCAGGTTGATTTCGAAGACACGGCGTTGAGCCACTTCGCCGGCGCTGTCTCCGCTCGCAACGGTGCGGATGGCAAGTCGTGCGCTGATCGCCTGTGGATCTGCGTTGAGGACGCGCCGAGGTATGACGGTGAGCGCGTGCTGTTCGGCTTCGTGGTCGAGGGCCTCGACAACCTGAAGCGGGTTTGCGAAGCCCCGATGACTGCCCAGGAAGAAGAGCAGGGCATCGGCAAGCCAAGCGATGCCATCCGGGTTGTTTCGGTCACCAAGCTCTGATTAGAGCCGAGCCAGGATCTCGACCTGGCCTATGCCGGCGGCGATGTTTCGCCGCCCTGGCGCCCGCGCGCTACGCATTCTTGAGCCGCTGATAGACTCGCTCGAAGTCTTCGCGGTTGCCGCACTCGATGGTGATCTGGGTGCGGTTGCGGCTGTAGCGGATGTGGACTGGTGATCCGAGGGCATCGACCAGGTTCTCCTCCAGCTCGTTGACCCAGACTGGCCGGGTCGACTTCTTTGGCGAGGCTCCGGAGCCAGTTCCAGCGCTGGCCTCCAAGGCGCCCTTGACCTTGGTCTCGAGGGCCCTGACAGAAAGCGCCTCTCGGATTGCCGAGGTCGCCATCTCGGTCATCGCTGCTGCATCCGGCAGGGCGAGTAGGGAGCGTGCGTGGCCCATGGTCAATGTTCCACGTGAAACATGAGCTTGGACTTCGGCGGGAAGATCGAGCAGTCGCAGGAAGTTGGTGACCGTCGACCGATCGAAGCCAACCTTCTTTGCGACGACCTCCTGGGTGGCGCCCAGGCGATCCATCAGCAGCTTGAACCCCTGAGCCTTCTCGATGGCGTTCAGGTCCTCGCGTTGGACGTTCTCAACCAGGGCAAAGACCGCTGAGTCCTGCTCGTCGATGTTTCGAACGAGAACCGGAACGTGCGTCAGTCCAGCCAGCTTGGCGGCACGCCAGCGGCGTTCGCCAGCCACAACCTCGAGTTGGGTGCCGGCTTTCCGAGCCAGGATGGGTTGGAGGATGCCGTTGGTTCGAATGGAGTCGGCGAGCTGCTGCAGTTCGCGCTCTTCCATGACCTTGCGCGGCTGATTCGGATTCGGAACCAGCCGATCCAGCTCAACAAGCATCACCTCATCGCCGGCAGCCTTGGTCTCGCTGACTTCATCAGGGAGGCTCGCAGCTGGCGCTGCAGGTTGCACCACCGGAGGTGGCGTAGGAGCGGGTTGGCGGTTCCCGGAAAGGAAGAAGTCGAGTCCTCGACCCAGTCGACGGTCAACCATTGATGAACTCCATGGTCATGGCAGCATAGCAAAGGGCTGCTCGTGAGTGCGGGGCGTGCTGGAAGATCGTCCTGCCGAAGCTGGCAGCCTCAACCAGCGAGGAGTCGCGAACGATGGTCGCGCTCATGACGAGTTCCTTGAGGTTCTTGCGGAGGTCGCGTAGCACCTCCACGGTGATCGGTTGGCCTAGGTCGACCATGGTTGGCAGGATTCCTCGGACGCGAACACCTGGAAGGCTGCCCAGGGTCGCCAGGATCTGGGAGAGGCCGTGCATGGCTAGGAACTCGGCCTGGACCGGAACGATGACTTCGTGTGCCAGCCTCAGCCCAGCCCAGCCCCACTCGTCCATTCGCGGCGGACAGTCGACGACCACCACATCGGGTGCGATGCCGCTCTGGGCGAGCAGATGGTGGATGCTTGCTGGATCAGGTGGCGATCCGGCGGGGCCTGCCGAAGGAACCAGCCAGAGGCGCTCATCCAGTCGCAGCAAGGGCGCTCCAGAATCGCCTGTCAGCATCTCCTGCACGGCAACGGTTGCATTGCCCTGCGGATCCAAGTCAACAAGGGCGACCTTGCGGCCAGCCAGGGCCAACCCGTGGGCCAGGTGCACCGCAGTGGTTGTCTTTCCGACGCCTCCCTTCTGGTTGGCAAGGGCAACGATTTGCACGGCGTGTTCGTCCAGCTCTCTGTTCTGAGCCAAGCAGGGTTAGTATGTGCCACCGAGCCCCGCCGGCCGGATGACCGATTGGCTTGGATGAACACATGCCCTCCCTGCAGTCAAGCTTGCGGTTTGGTTTGCTGGAGAATCAGGATGCCCTGAAGTCTCTGGGCTTGGCCCCTTGGCTTGTGGTTGTTGGATGGATGGCTTGCGCAGTCTTGCAGGAGCCCCTGTTCCTGCGACAGCACGGAGTCAATCTCAGCCAAGAGGCGGCGTTTGTTGCGTGGGCGACTCTCCTGCTTCAGTTCCTCCTGACCAAGCACCGGGTTCAGCCGAGAAGATGCCTGGCCCTTGGCCTGATCGGCAACTGGATGCTCTTGGTGTTGATCGCCCTGGGTTTCACTCTCACCCTCCTGATGGTGGATTGTCTGCGTGGCCAGCCGCTGGATTCCGTTGGGATCATCCGTCTTGGTTCGGTATTCGTGTTGGCCTGGATGCCGATTGCTGCTGCGAGCATTGCTCTGCGCCCCACGGTTGTGAGCCACTTGGTTCTGCTGATTTTCTTGGGGTGGTCGATGTTCCTCTCAGCCCACCTTGGCAAAGTGGGATGGACTGCCGACTCCCTTGCCTCAGTGTCTCTGAGCACCATCGCTGCGATTCTGTTGGCGTCGGCCCAAGAGCCAGGTCGTTGATATGCGAATCGGTATATTAGGTGATATTCACGGCAACACTGAGGCCCTAAGCGCCGTCGTCGCGGTGATGAAGAACGACGGTATCGACGTTTGGGTGCAGGTGGGGGACATCGTTGGGTATGGCCCCGAGCCCTCTGCCTGCATAGACATCGTCAGGGAGCTTGGTTGCATCACCTGCCTTGGCAACCATGACGCTGCCGTTCTCGGCAGGTTGGATACCTCCTACTTCAACAACTTCGCGCGCGCAGCCATCCAGTGGACCGCCAAGCAGTTGCGGCCAAGCGACTTCGAGTTCCTTGCCAACCTGAAGTACGTGGAGTCGCGGGATGAGTTCACGGTCGTGCACGGCACCCTGCACCTCCCGGACCAGTTCGGCTATGTGATCAGCCCCGTCGAGGCGCTGGACTCACTCGACCAGCAGGCGACCCGCCTCTGCTTCGTCGGCCACTCCCACGTGCCCGCGATGTACCTGCGGCGTGGTGCCGCCACCACGGACATCCGCGCCATCAACCAGTTCGACGACGAGGTTTCGTACCGCGACTACGAACGGGTCCTGATCAATGTCGGCAGCGTCGGCCAGCCTCGCGATGAAGACCCGCGTGCGGCATACGGCCTCGTGGACACGGATCGGCAGGTCGCCAGCATCCGTCGCGTGCAGTACGACATCCCGGGCGTGCAGAGGAAGATCCTGCGTGCCGGCTTGCCCGAAGTGCTCGCGAATCGGCTTTCCCTCGGAGTGTGAGCCAGGATGCGTTGCGTGGCCCAGATCTGCCTCACGGCGCTGCTTGCGTCGTCGATGGGAGCTCAGCGTTGGCCTGACAGCTGGGAGCGTTCTCCGGCCGGTTCCGTGGCTCGACACCAGGCCGTGCTGGACGCGACCTGCGATGCACATGCCCTGTTGGTCGCGTCGCACCCGGACGACCGCTACCCCCTGCCGGCAGCCTGGCTCCGCACCGCTTTCGGCATTCGCGTCTCGGTGCTGCTGGCAACACGCGGCGGCGGTGGGCAGAACAGTGCCGGCCCAGAAACCGGCGATGCGCTTGAGCGCATTAGAACCCTCGAGGCTGAGGTCGGCTGTGCGCAGCTTGGTTGCGACGTCTGGTATCTGGATCGCCCTGACAACGGCTTTCGCCGATCGGCGGCCGAGACGTTCGCGGAATGGGGGCGCGAAGCGACGCTTCGCGATCTCGTCCGCCTGCTGCGACGCATCCGGCCGGACATCGTCCTGACCACTCACCACCGGGAGGAGATGCACGGCCACGACCTCGCCCTGGTTGAGCTGCTGCCGGAAGCTGTGCGTCTTGCTGCCAAGGCCGACTTTGCCGGCGAAGGCCCGCCACACCAGGTTCGGTCACTGCTGTTGGGGGCGGGCAGCTCGTTCGGCACCAGCACCCTGCGCATCGACGTCGACCAACTCGATGGCAACCACGGTGTGACCTGGCGGCGCATGGCGCATGACGTGTTGCGCCTGGCGCATCGCAGCCCTGGGCTACCGGGGCCGATCAACGAAGTCTTCGAGTCGACGATGCGCCTCGAGGTCCTGCTGCCGACCGGTCCGGTGGACCAAGATCACCCCTTCGATCTGCCGTCCTTGTTCGACTCCTCGAACTGGCCTGGAGATCCCGCGCGTCTCGCGAGCCTGCAGCAGGCAATCGGGGCCCTGCGCGAACAGGCCGATCTCCCGCAGCCGCCGATCGATGCGTGGATCGCCCTGCTGGTCGAGTTGCGTGCACTTCGCGGGCGGTGTGCCGAGGGATCCGAATCACGCAGTCGTCTGGAGCGTCGCATCGATGCGTTGGAGCGCCTGCTCCTGATCAGTGCCGGAATGCAGGCCGAACTCGAAGTGCTGCCCGGAACCGTCGCGATCGCTGGCGAGGAGTTCAGTGCGATCGTGCAGCTGCATGGGGCGGTCAGGAACGCCGCGAAGATGCGTGCGGAAGGGCTGGACGGCATCGAAGTCGAGTTGGAGCCGCACGACGATGCGCAAGGCAGCGGCACGGATTCCTTGCGAGCGAATGCCCGATTCCGCATGCCTGGGCAATCGACGACCGTCGGTGACTCCGGGACGAACCCGTACCGAGGTGACCGGTTCGTTCCGCCGGTGCGGTTGCGTTTGTTCGTCAGCCTGCGTGAGGTCGAGTTGCCGGTGACGCTGATCGTCCCGGTCGAGTTGCGAGCCCCGATCGAGCTTCAGGTCGTGCCACAGATGCTGCTGTTGCCGAACGACCGCCAGGTCGTCCAGTTCAGCGTCGGTGTGACGCGCAATACCCAGTTCCCGGTCGCCAAGGACCTCGTGGTGCGCGCGCCTGCAGGCTACGCGCTCCGTCGCGATCGGCAGGCGATCGCGTTGATCGACCAGCGCCGTGACCTGCTCGGATTCGAAGTCGAGGCGCCGGCGGTACACAAGCCGGGCGTCGACGTGCTGCGCGTGGCGCTGGGCGCCAATCGGGTCGTGTTGCCTGTGCACACGGTAGAAGTGAGTCTGCCTCAGGGTCTGCGGGTCGGCCTGCTTCGCAGTCGCGACGACACGCTGCCGGGCATCCTGGGTGTCGGTGGTTTCGGCATCGGTTGGACCGAGCTCAGTGACGCGGACGTCGCGGTTGCGGACCTCGGGGGCTTCGACACGATCGTCGTCGATGCGCGGGCCTTGCGTGAACGGCCCGATGCCCGCCGGGGCTTCCGCCGCCTGCTCGAGTTCGCGGCAGGCAAGGGACATCGGCTCGTGATCCTCTATCAGAAGGAGAACGAGTTCCATCCGCCGGGCGACAGCTTCCTCGGTGCTCCCCATTCGCCGTTCCATGTGGGGCGCGCGCGAGTGACCCGCGCCGATGCACCCGTGCGGGTGCTGTTGTCGAACCACGTCCTGCTCAATCATCCGAACGCGATCAAGCCTGCCGATTGGGACAGCTGGGAACAGGAGCGCGCTCTGTACCTGCCCGACACCTACGCGACCCAGTATCAGGAACTGCTGGAGACGCAGGATCCCGGGCAGCCAGCCCAGCGCGGCGCGCTGTTGTACGCACGCACCGGCGAGGGCGAGTACGTCTACTGCGCGCTGGCCTTGGTGCGGCAACTCAAGAAGCTGCACCCTGGTGCGGTGCGGCTGCTGGCCAATCTGCTGACGCCGGCACCGAATCCCTGAGCAGCGCCCCTGGCGTGTTCATCAGCGCCGGCGTCGGGCGGCCAGCAAGCAGCAGGCGACGACGTTCGCGCCGACCAGGGTGCCGAGTGCGAGACGCGTCGATCCGGTCTTGAACCAGAACAACGCGCTCCAGGCCATCACCAGCGCCATCAGCGAGAACATGGCGATCGGGGTCCGATCCGTGCGCGTGATGACCAGCTCCGTCGCATTCCGTTCGACGGTCGGCGGCTCGCGGCGCAGCTCGGTGACCGCCTGTTGCACACCGTGCTCGACGTGTTGGCCGATGCTGCCGAGTTTCTCCGTCAGCGCCGACAAGGCCGCACTGGTCGCCTGGGACTGTTGTGCCGAGCGATCGAAACCGGACTGCAACGCCGCGACCAGCGGAGCGACGTCGATCGTCGGTGGCGCAGCCACGGGTGCGGCCACGGGCACCGGTGGCCGCTGTGCCATCTCGACCAAGGCGCCCTTCAGTTGGTCCAGGAAGGACTCGACCCGGCGCATGGCTTCGTTGGTGGCCGCCAAGGCGGCGTCGACCCTCGTGCCATCACCGACAACCTCGGCTGGTGCCGTGGTCGGCGATGCGCTCGCGGGCTGCGGCACCGCATCAGTGCCAAGGTCGGGCGGAGCAGCCGCGGCGGCGGGCGGCTCGTGGACTTCTTCCGTCGGTGGCGCCGGCTCCTGTTCCTGTGCGATCGGCTCCGGTGCGACGCTCGGCTCCGGATCCGCCAGGATCACATCGAGGGGATCGGCGGGAACTGCGGCGGGTTCGGCAGCCATTGCGGATTCGACGGGCTCGGGAGCGGCCATCGGTTCGGTGGAGTTCGTAGCGGTTGGCTCGGTTCCACCTGCTGCATCCGTCGCGGTTGCAGCCTGTGGTTCGAGCTGCGGAGCAGGTTCCGCGACCACCGATGCCGCCGCCGGCAAGTCGGCAGCAACAGGCGCAGGCTCTGGCTCTGGTGCGAATGCAGCTTCAGGCTGCGCGGATTCCGCAACCGCTTCGCTCTCTGGCATCGGATCGGCCGCGATCGTTGCGATGTTCGCCTCGGCTTCGGCTTCGGGCTCCATGGGCGATGGCTCCTCGGGTGTTGGATGCAGCTCCTCCGGCGGCGGCGCCGACGGCTCCTCGAACAGCAGCTCGGTGAAGGCGTCGTCGATCGTGCGGTTCGTCGCGATGGGCTCGCCGCCCAGCAGTTCGTCGAGTTCGGACGCCAGGTCGTCGAAGTCGAAGCACGTCTCGGGAGCCACCTCGGCTTCGGTCGGCGGCGCCTCGGGCTCCGGGTCGGCCGGCATCGCGTCCGCCGGTGTTTCGACGTCGAGCTCGACTGCCGCCTCGGGATCGCTGGCCTCCAGCTGCGCTTCTTCCGTCGCGAGCTGCAGTACGGCGTCGACGTCGGCTTCGATGCGCTTCGCAGCTTCCTCGAGCATGTCGGCGAGGTCGGGCAGCTCGGTGGCCTCGACGGTGGTCGCGGCGGCGGCCGCCTGCGGCAGCATCGCGCGAAGCAGGAACGAGCGCACCCGCAGCGGTGATAGGACGACGGTCGTCTTGCCGATCGTCGCGAGCTTCGTCACCAGCTCCGTGCGCAGGGGACCGGCAACCGTGAAGACCGGATCCTCGGCGCCTGGTTCACCCAGCGTGCCGACCTGCTCGATCGCGTTCTCGGCCAGCCAGCCGAGGATCTGCGCCGCCGGAACGCCCATGCGGGCGAGGTCCGAGCGGGTCAGCAGGTGTTGCTGCAGTGGTGGCGTGGTGCGGGTCATGGTGAATGAGCCGACCCGATCCTTCGCCAGCGCTCTTCGGCCGTTGCGCACGCAGCGGTGAAGTCCGCCCGTCGTCAGCTGCAATCACCGTTGGCATCGCCGCGTCCTTCGCAGCGGTGCCGTCCGTCTCACGGCAGGCGCGGGAACCGCATGTTCGACTTCTTGCCGCGGACCAAGCGCACTTCGCGGGTCGAGCCGCCGTTGTTGCGCAGCAGGTGGAAGCCCTGCGTGTCGAGCAGCGAGTAGTCGCCGTTGTCGTAGATGAGTTCGATGCGGATGTGCTGCTCGAACTCCTCCAGCAGGCGGATCTCGACGACGTTGCGGGCTGGCACCGAGACGGGCGCGCCCTGCTGGTTCATGTACTGCAGCTCCGAGATCGTGACGACCGTGGTCGGCTCGGGCGGGCCAGGATTTTGAGGAGCGGCCGGCTGCGGATCCTGCGGCACCATGGCCAGGGCCGCGACGAAGGGAACGAGCAACAGGGGTTTCACGAGTTTCAAGGCGATCAAGCAAGGCCTCCGGAGTGCATTGCCAGCCTTCTCCGGCCGGCATGGTGGGACTATGACGCCGCCCGCCCGTGTTCCTGCCAAGGTTCTCGCTGCTGATGTTCGCTTGCCTGCTGGCGTTGTTCGCCGGTTGTGACGGCAATGCGAAGTCCGTGACGCCGGCAGATCCGGCGGTCGGCATCGGGGCCGCGGGCCCGGCGACCGTCATGGTGGGCAGCGGGGACGTCGGTGCCGCGCAACTCGAGCGCATGCGCACGGAGGTCGCCGCCGCCATGCAGCAGCTGCTCGCCGTGTTCCCGAAGCCGCCGGCGCATCGCTTCACCGTGTTCGTGCATGCCGATCGCGCCGGCCTGCCGATCGCCCTGCAGCCGCACCTGCTGCCCGACTCGCCGGCTTTCGCGCTGCTGGGCCAGCACCAGATCCACATCGTCTGGGGCGAACTGATCCGCACCGCTTCGAGCCTGCGCGGCGCCGTGGTGCACGAACTGGTGCATGAACTGCTCGACCAGCACAGCGCGCCGCACGGGCGATTGCTGCCGCGCTGGTTCCACGAGGGCCTCGCCCAGTGCATCGCGGGCGACACCTACCTGGGGGCGCGCGAAGAGGACCTGGTGTGGCGCGTCGGCACCCGCCGGTTGCTGTCGTTCGGTTCGCTGCGCGAGGGGTTCCCGCGCGATCAGGAAGAACTGCGCATCGCCTACGCGCAGAGCTACTCGTACGTGTCCTGGCTGCTCGCCGAGTACCGGCTGCCCAGCCTGCTGGCCATCGCCAAGGCGACCGACGACCTGACGTCGTTCGAACGCGCGCTGGTAGGCCGTACCGGCCGCAGCACCCTGCAGCTCGAAGAAGCCTGGCAGGAACATCTGCTGCACGGTTCCGGCGCCTCGTGGCGTTCCCTGTTCGAGCAGTGCTTCAGCTTCCTGCTGATCGCCGCCTTGCCGGTGCTGGCGCTGGCGATGATCCGGCGCTTCAAGGCGGAGGAGCGCGCCGCCAGGCGTCTCGCCGAGATCGAGCGGGCTGCTGCGGCCGCAGCAGCGGCAGCCGCAGCCGCGGCGGCGCTCGCGGCCAGCACGCCGGGGCCGCACCCGGATCCCCTCGGCGAGTCGACCGCCCCGTCGATCCCTGCCGACTTGCCACAGCGCCCGGCCGAGGAATGACCCGGAAGCGGGTGCGTGCGCAGCCATGCCCCACTGCTAAAACGAGCGCGTGAACGTCTCCTCGTCGAGGTCGCGCTGGCTCGCCGCCGCGTCGTTGTCCGTCCTCTGCACTGCAGGCTGCGTGTCCCATCAGCACACGGTCGGCCTTGGCGCCACCGGTACGGGCCAGGCCTCGCAGCGTCAGTACTACGCTCTGTTCGGGCTGTTCCAGGTCAACGAGGTCGACACCCAGCGGCTCGCCGCCGACCTCACCAGCTACACGGTCGACACGCGCTTTGGCTTCGTCGACCTGCTGCTCGCGCCGTTCCTGCTGCCGCTGACCGGCACTTCGCGCATCGTCACCGTGCGCACGTGAGTCATCGATGAAGCTCGAACTGCAGTTCCTCGGCGCCGCGCGTCACGTCACCGGCACCAAGCACCTGCTGCGCATCGGCGACACCCGGGTGCTGCTCGACTGTGGCCTCGTGCAGGGGCCACGGCACATCGCCGACGAGCAGAACCGCAATCTGCCGATCGCGGGCCGGGACGTCGACGCGCTGGTGTTGTCGCACGCGCACATCGACCACTGCGGGGCGTTGCCGCGGCTCGTCAAGGATGGCTACCGCGGGCCGATCTGGTGCACCGAGGCCACCAAGGACATGGTCCGGATGATGCTGCTCGATTCGGCGCACATCCAGGCGCAGGACGCGCGGCAGCTGCGCAAGCGCGGGCACCACGTCGAGCCGCTGTACGACGAAGCCGATGTCGAACGCACGCTGCAGTTGCTGCGCGGAGTCGACTACCACCAGCCGTTCCAGGTCACCAAGGAGCTGCGCGTCGAGTTTCTCGATGCCGGCCACATCCTCGGCTCGGCGATCGTCGTGATGGACATCGACCTCGGCCGTCGCCATCGCCGCGTGGTGTTCACCGGCGATCACGGCCGCAAGAACCTGCCGATCCTGCGCGATCCGGAACGCATCCCCGAGTGCGATGCCTTGATCACCGAGTCGACCTACGGCGATCGTCTGCACGAGCTCAGCGTCGACATGCTGGCCGAGCTCGCGCGCATCGTCGCCGAGGAACTGCACGACGGCGGCCGCGTGGTGGTGCCGGCGTTCGCGGTCGGTCGTACGCAGTCGGTGGTGCTCTACCTGGGCCAGCTGATGCGCGAAGGCGTGTTGCCGAAGCTGCCGATCTTCGTCGATTCGCCGATGAGCCGCGAAGCGACGCGGATCATGGGGCGCCACCCGGACCTGTTCGACAAGGAGACCGCCGCGCTGCTGAAGGCGGGCCACAACCCGCTGTTCTTCGAGGGCGTCACCTACGTGGCCGACGTCGAGCAGAGCAAGGCGCTCAACCAGCAGCGCAGCGGCGTGATCATCTCGGCCTCGGGCATGTGCGAATCGGGCCGCGTGTTGCACCACCTGTCGCACAGCGTGCCGCGAGCCGAGGACTGCGTGCTGCTGGTCGGGTTCCAGGCCAAGGGCACGCTCGGTCGCCGGCTGCTCGACGGCGAGACCCACGTCAACATCCTCGGCGAGCCGCACACCGTGCGCTGCAAGGTGCGCAGCATGCCCGGCATGTCCGCGCATGCCGATTGGCGCGAACTGATGGACGCGACCGCGCACCTCAGCAAGCGCTGCAAGCAGGTCTTCGTCGTGCACGGCGAAGACGGGCCGGCCGAGACGCATGCCGATCGCCTGCGCGACGCCGGCTTCGCGCAGGTCTACGTGCCCTACAAGCGGGACATCATCGAGATCGGCTGATGCGCGTCGCCTTCACCAAGATGCATGGTGCAGGCAACGACTACGTGTTCGTCGACGGCATCACGACGTCGTTCCCGCTCGAGCGCGCCGGCGAACTCGCCCGCGCCTGGTCGGATCGCCACTTCGGCATCGGCGCCGATGGCCTGATCGTGCTGGCGCGCGGCAGCGAGGCACCGGTGCGCATGTCGATGTGGAACGCCGATGGTTCGCGCGGTGCCATGTGCGGCAACGGCCTGCGCTGCCTCGCTCGCTTCGCCCACCTGCGCGGCCATCTGCGCGAGGCGCGCTTCGCGATCGAGACCGACGCCGGGCTGCGGCGCGTCGAACTGCTGGCGGGCGACCAGGTGCGCACCGGCATGGGCAGCGTGCAGTGCGGCGAGCCGCGGCTCGTGCGGCTCGGGGAGCGCGAACTGGAACTGGTGCCCGGCGATGCCGGCAATCCGCATGCGGTGGTGTTCGTCGACGACACCGAGCAGGCCGACGTGTGCGGCATCGGCGCGCAACTGCAGCGGCATGCTGCGTTCCCCGATGGCGTCAACGTCGAGTTCGTGCAGCGCCTGGCGCCCGATCGGCTGCGCCAGCGCACCTACGAGCGCGGCAGCGGCGAGACGCTCGCGTGCGGCACCGGCGCTGCGGTGGCCGTGGTCGCCGCGCGCGCGTGCGGCTGGCTGTCCGGCGAATCCGCCACCGTGGTGCTGCGCGGCGGCGAACTGCGCGTGTCGGGAAGCGCTGCCGCCCTTGCCATCGAGGGCCCGGCTCGTACGGTCTTCGCCGGCGAGATCGAGCTGCCCGAATAGTTCGCGGTCGGCGTCGTTTGTCGCTGCAGAGAGCCTTATGGAATCCCTCGTCTTCATCATCCCGATCGCCTTCGTCCTGCTGTTCGTGCTATGGGCGATCGGCACCTACAACGGTCTCGTCAGCCGGCGCAACGAGGCGAAGAACGCGTGGAGCCAGATCGATGTGCAGCTCAAGCGCCGCTACGAGCTGATCCCCAACCTCGTCGAGGTCGCCAAGGGCTTCATGAAGCACGAGCGCGAGACGCTCGAAGCCGTGATCCGCGCGCGGCAGACCTGCGTCGACCTCAGCAAGGCCGGCAACATCGGGGAACTCGCCAAGGCCGAGGGCATCCTGAGCACGTCGCTGCGCGGCCTGATGGCGGTCTCGGAGAGCTATCCGGACCTGAAGGCCAACCAGAACATGCTGAAGCTGCAGGAGGAGCTGACCTCGACCGAGAACCGCGTCGGCTTCGCTCGCCAGGCCTACAACGACGCGGTGATGCGCCTGAACAACGGCATCGAGCAGTTCCCGGGTTCGCTGATCGCCGGCTTCGGCAACTTCAAGCAGCTCGAGTTCTTCGAGGTCGAGTCCGCGGAAGAGCGCAAGGTCGTCAAGGTCTCGTTCTGACCGCTGCCACCGTGCGCCGCCCCTTGTCGCTGCGCGCCGCATGCGGCTACAAGGCGAGGCATGGCACGGCCTGCTGAGCAGACGAAGTCGCAATCGATCGTCGCCTGGCTTGCTGCCCTGACGATCGCGGCACCGAGCCTCGCGCAGCAAGGGCAGCAAGGAGCGCCAGACCTCGCCGCAGATCCCGCGAGGGCGATCGCGACCGCGGCGGAACAGTGGCTCGCTTCGGATCAGGTCGACACCCGCTTGCTCGACGCGGCGGTGCTGGCGTGCCGCAAGGCGCCCAAGCTCGCGGTCGATTGGTTGGAGCCGCAGCTGGCGCGCACGCTGAAGGAGCCGGCGACCCCGCGCAGCAAGGGCGTGCAAGCGCTGTGCACGCAGTTCGCGATCGACTACGTCAACGAACAGCGCGCCACCTATCTGGTCTACGTGGGCCAGTACGACCTGTTGCTGCGGTTGCAGCCGTACGTCGGCGACCTGTTCTTCGAGCTGCTGTTGGCGACGCCGCAGTGGTACCCGCTGACGTTCCGCTGGCAGTTGGTGGGGCCGCTGCGCGACCTGCAGGTGCGACCACCCAGCGCCGAACGGCTCGACGGGATCGTCAAGATCGTCGAAGACCTCGACGAACCCGAGGAGCTCCGCCGCGCCCTCGCCGCCGCACTGTGGCAGTGGGGGACCCGGCAGTACGCCGAAGCCGTGCTGCAGAAGCTGAAGGATGACATCGCCAGCGGCGACAGCGAGGACCGCGTCAATTCGACGCTGTCCCTCGCCGACTTCCAGGTGTTGCTGCGCGACTACAAGCAGGCGGCGAACGCGCATCGCTCCGCGCAGGTGCTGGCGAAGCAGAACCGCGTGCCGCTGCGCCCCGTCGCCTGGTACGCCGCGGCCTGCGTGCATGCACTGCTCGGCGACGTCGAGAGGGGTTTCGCCGCGCTCGACGAGTGCACGCGACAACTCGCTTCGAAGGACCTCGACGAGTCGCTGCGCCTGCAGCTGTCGATGTTCGCGGATGACCCGGAATTGGCCCTTTTGCGCAAGGATGCGCGCTTTGCCGAGATGGTCGCACGGGTCGTGCCGCCGGAGCAGAAGCGCGTCGACAAGGGCGCGGGTCGCTGAGCCTTGACCCTCCCGTTCGCGTTGCTCGCCGGTCTGCTGGTGGCCATGGCCAGTGAGGAACTCGGCCTGTCGCTGCCCGGTTCCGGTGACTGGCACCGCGTCTGGCTGGTCGCACCCGTATTGGTGGTGCCGACGTTGCTCGCCGTCATGGCGCTGCGGACCACGCGAGCGCGACTCGCCAGCGGCACCAGCGCCGGTGTGCCGCCGCGCGCGCTGCTGCGCCTGTCCGCCGCCGCGACCCCGTTGTCGGTGTTCGCATTGTTCGCGTTCGGCGACTACGGCGACTGCATCGAACGGCTGGCATGGAACAGCCCGTTGGCGAGCGTTCTGCTGACCATGGCCCCGGCCTACCTCGCCGAACTGCCGCGCCTGGCACCGGCGACGTTGGCGCAGCTGCTGGGCGAGGTGCTCGACGATGGCGATCCGCGGCCGGTGGATCCGCAGCTGTGGCCGCGAGCCAGCGAACTGCGGCCGATCGTGCGGTTGCACTTCGGTTGGCCGCTGCTGGTGTTGGTGCCGTTGCTGGTGTTCGGCACCGTGATGGAGCTGACCAGCGGTTCGCGCGCCTTGCACGCATTCGTGTTGGCGACCTCGCCCGGGGTCATGGCGAGCGCGATGGTGTTCCTGCTCGGGTCGGTGCTGGTGTTGCCGTTCGCGTTCCGGTTCGCGTTCGGCGTCGACGATCGCTTGCCCGAACCGCTCGGCAAGCGGTTGCGCGAAGTCGCGGCGAAGCTCGGGTTCTCGCCGCGCGGCGTGCTGCGCCTGCGCACCGGCAACCGCTCGCTGAACGCGATGATGGTCGGGCCGCTGCCGTTCGGCCGATTCCTGTGCATCACCGACGGCTTGCTCGGCGCCCTCGACCCTGAGGCGCTCGCCGGCGTCGTCGCGCACGAGGTCACGCACGCGCGCATGGGCCACGTGCGCTGGTTCCTGGTCGTCGCGGTGGTGTTGGCGTGTCCGGTGTTCTCGCCATGGATGGTGCGCCATTTCGGGGAGTGGCCGATCGGCGCGCAGATCGCGTTGGCGGTTGCCGGTGGGGCGGCGGCCTTCGGCTTGATGCGCGCGCTGGCGCATCGTTTCGAACGCGAAGCCGACGCTGGCTCGGTGCGCGCGCTCGGCGCCGGGCCCTGCTCACACGCGTTGCTGGAAGCACGTCGGCAGGCAGGGCCGGGCGGCAGCGACTGGTGGAGCCGGCTGTTCAGCATGCATCCGGAGGATCCGGCGCGCTGGCAGCACATGCGTCGCTACGAGATCGAGCCGCCGTATCGCGAACACTTCGACAACCGCGGGCGCCGGGTGCGCGGCGTGATCGCGGCAGGTGCCGTGGCGATGCTCGGTGTGGTCGCGTGGACCTGGTGGTGCGAATGGCCGATCGAGCGCGCGATCTGGCAGCTGCACTCCGGCGACGTCGCCGGCGCCCACGCGAGTGCGGCGAAGATCGAGGTCGTGCCGGAATCGTGGCAACGCACGTGGACGCGCTTTGGCGAGAACCTGGGTGCTGCGCGCGATCTGGCGCCCGATGCGCACGATTGGCCGAGCGCCAGCGTCGCGTTCGCGGCGGCTTGGCCGCGCGCCGAGAAGGTGCTGCTGGCAGCCGGGCCGGCGGCAGCGCGCCCGTGGTTCGCGCTGGCATTGACCGCCAGCGACGCGCCGAGCGACCAGCAGCGCGCCATCTACGCGTTCTGCCTCGCGGCAGCAGATCAGGAGCCCGAGCGCATGGAAGAGCTGAAGCACCTCGTGCGCCGCCTCGGCGTGCCGTCGACGCTGGCGCCAGTCTTCGCGGACTGACGCCCACCGCCCCCTCGCGCGCCACGCGCCCCGTCATCGCGGTCGAGGCCCTTCATCGCCGTTGAGCCGCGCCCGCTGCGGGCGTCGGCTCCTACGCAGGCGGGTCCATCCCGCCAATCGCCCCGTCGCTAGTAGCGATTGACCTCGACTGCCCAGGTCATGTCCTTCTTCCAGACCTCGTTGCCGCGGCGGTCGAACTCGCGTACGCGCGTGTTCTCGGCCACCAGCGTGTTGCCGTTCGGCAGGCGATCGGCGTCGCTCGGCGAGCTGAGCCCGGACAGCTCGAACACCACCTTGCCGCTGCGATCGACCTCGATCACCGTGCCCTTGTTGCGCAGCGTGATCAGCGTGTTGCCGTTGGGCAGCCGGTCGGCGTCGTGCGCGTTGGGCATGCCCTTCAGTTCCCACACGATCTCGCCGCTCGGGCTCACCTCGATGATGCGGTCCTTCAGCACGTCGGCGATCAGCGTGTTGCCGTTGGCGAGGCGATCGCAGTCGAACGGCCGGATGTCCTTGGCGAACGACCAGACGATCTTGCCTTCGCGGTTCACCTCGATGACGCGGCTGCCGAACGTGTCGGCGATCAGCGTGTTGCCGTTCGGCAGGCGATCGGCGTCGTAGGGGTTCTTGAGGTCCTCGAAGGCCCACACCGCCTTGCCCTTGCGATCCACTTCCTGCACGCGGCTGACCGAGAACTCGGTGATCAGCAGGTTGCCGTTGTCGAGGCACTCGGCGTCCCACGCGCCGAACACTTCCTCGAGCACGAACACCACGCGGCCCTGGTCGTCGACCTCGACGATGCGGTTGTCGCTGTAGTCCGCGATCAGCGTGAAGCCCCACATGGCACCGCCGCCGACCGCGAGCTCCATGTGCGTGATCTCCGTCAGCGGCACCACCGCCGGTCCGAGGCCCGGCACCACGATGACCAGGTGGCTCCGCGAACTGTCGCCGAGGAAGCCGAGGCACCGTTCGCCGGAGACCAGATCGACGCGCGTGTAGACCAGCGTGTCGGCCTCGGTCGTGCGCGGCCGCGTGAACAGCACGCCGGCGATGTCGGCGCGTGCCACGGTGCGGTCGTCGCCTTCCTTCGGCTTCGCGATCAGGCTGGTTGCGTCACCGCGCAGCAGGTTGCCGTCGACGAACTCGCCCGACTTCAGCCGTAGCCGGTCGTGCTCGTTGGAGGCGCCGACCAGCCGGTCGAGCGCCGGATCGAACGCGATGCCTTGGATGTCCTTGCGCGGCAGCTTCAGCTCGCCGAACCGCGGCGAGCGCAGCTGCACCGTCTCCGCGTCGATCGCGAGCACTTCGCCGGCGATGAGGCTGCCCTGGTTCAGGAACACGCGCGCGCCCTGCATCGGCACCACGGTGTGCGTCGGGAAGTCGATCGTGTCGCAGTCGCCGAACGCGATCTCCGCGATCGGCACGCCGTCGAAGGCCTTGCCGACGCGCGTGGCCCCGCCGAGGAAGCCGCTGCACTCGCCGTCGACCTGCGAACGGTCCGGCATCGCGAACTTCGCGGCCACCGCGGGACCGGCCGCCGGCACCTTCGTGCGCGCGGCTGCTGCGAGCACCGGATCGGGGTGTTGCGCCAGCTCGCCGAGCAGGGCCTTGGCGCCCGCGTCGTCGCGCTGGTGCAGGCCGCGCACGATGGTCATCGCTTCGCTGCGATTGGCGGTGATGCCGGCCAGCGGGCCGTCGGTGGCCGGCGCGGCGGCCAGCAGCTGCCGGCAGAACCCGAGCGCCTTGTCGCCGCGCATCCGGCCGAGCGCCGTGATCGCCGGCTGCCGGTGCAGGCCGTTCTTGTTGACGACCATCTGCGCCACGGCATCGGCTTCGGCATCGTCGCCGAGCTTGCCGAGCGCGCGCAGGGCGCCGTCGGCGATGCCCGGATCGATGTGGCCCAGCGCGCTGCGCAGCGCGCGGCGCAGCCGTGCGTCCGGCTCCAGGTACAGCGACGTCATCACCAGGCCATCGAGCAGCCGGCGATCGCGTTCCTCCTGCTCGGTGTTCTTGGCGGCCAGCGCGTCGAGGATGCGCGCGCAGCGGATCTGCTGCTCGAGCACCGCGGCCTTCTCCTTCTTCTGCGCGATGACCGGGAAGGCCCGGCTGCCCATCTCGATCAGCGCGCGTTCGGCGTTCTCGCGCACCAGCCAGCGCGGATCGGCGAGTTCGTCGAGCAGGCGCGACACCTTCAGCTCGTATTCGCGGTGGTCGCCGTGCACGCGCGCGGCCAGCGCCGTCAGCAGGTGCTGCTGGTCCGCGACCAGCTTGCCGACTTGTTGCAACCGCGCCGGGTAGCCCGGGGCCTGGAAGCCGGCGGCAGCCGCGACCAGCTGTTCGTCGTTCCAATCCTGGGCGAACAGGGTGGTCGCGAAGAGCGCGCCGAGCCAGGCGGCGCGCACGGTGTGCGAGGGGTTCATCCGGTCGAGCAGTCTAGGTGGGGTCCATGCGGGAATGCGAGGCGCGGGCGGGTTGCCCGAGCCGGTGCGGACCGAGTGGCCCGCGGGGTACGCAGACGTAGGAACCGCTGGAATCATCCCGGAGTTCATTCGGCGGGAATGGGTCTGGGGTGCTCGCCGTCGATCGGCACCCGACGTAGAGTCCGCCCTCTGATCCGCTCCAGCACGACGCTCGTTGTCCACGTCGTGCGGCTCTCGACCCCGGGCCCCTGGTGAGAATGGAACGCATCCCCGTGCTGCCATCGCTGCGTACGCCCATGCTCGTCATGGGGGTTTCGCTCGCCATCGCGGCAATGGCGCATGCCCAGCAGGTGCGGGCGATTGCACCGGTCGGCGCGATCGCCGGCCAGGCCGAGGGCGCTGCCACCGACGACCCCGGTACGCCGGTCGAGATGTTCGAGAACTCGAACATCGACCGCTACCTCAACAACGCGCAGGCCTTCCTCGGGCGCGAGGACTACGCGGCGGCGATCAAGGTGCTGCAGGACGTCGTCGACGGGCGCACGGTCGTGGTCGAAGCGACGCCGGCCAAACCCGTCGAGCCGGCTACCGGCGAGCCCAAGTCGGATGCGCCGCAGTCGGCAGCCCGCAAGCCGGTCGCGCCCGCCGACGGCGAAGCGCCACCCCGCCCCAAGCACCGCCACGCGCGCGATGCCCGCAACTCGGTGTTCAGCCAGGATGGCCGGCTGTATCGCCCGGTCTACCGCCTGTGCCACGAACTGCTGGCGCGCATGCCGGCGGTCGGCATCGAGATCTACCGCACCAACTTCGAAGTCCCGGCCGACGAGCTGCTGCAGCAGGCCATCGCCAGCGGGTCGGTCGGTGAGCTCGAGCAGGTCACCACGCGCTACTTCGTGACGCTGGCCGCCGGTCGTGCGATGACGCTGTTGGCCGATCGCCTGATGCACGAGGGCCGCTACCGCGCCGCGGTGCAGGTGCTGCGCGACCTGCTCGAGATCTATCCGGCCGACAACCGGAAGCGGCTCGGCATCAGCGACGTGTGGTGCAAGTTCAAGATCGCGCTGTGCCTGCGCTTCGCGGGCGAGCTCGAGGCCGCGCACGCGACCGTGGTGGCGATGGCGGCGGCGCACGCCGACGAGTCGCTGCGCGTGCTGGGCGAACTGCAGGCGGTGAAGGACCTGCCGAACAACTCGCTGTTCGCCACCGACGAGATCGCGGTGAACCGGCGTGCGCCGACCAGCAGTGGCCCGTCGTGGCTCGCCGCCGACACCGAGGAACTGCTGCCCCTGTGGCAGTACCGCTTCCGCAATCCGGAGCCCTACAAGGACCCGAAGTCGAGCAACGACAGCGGCCGCAACATCTTCTTCGAACAGGGCCAGAGCCCCAATGCGATGCCGTTCGCCGGCCGCTACGGGCCTGGCACCACGGTGGCGTTCGCGACCGATGCGGCGCCGCGCGGCAGCCTGCCGCGCACGCTGTTCTTCGAGCACTACCGCCTGCGTCTGGCCGAGGCCGCTTCCGGCGTGCAGGTCGCGCAGGGGGATGGCGTCGAAGAGCCGTCGCCGCCGCGCGAGAACCACCCGCGTGTGCGCATCGCCAGCAGCGACTTCGCACTGCTGCGCCCGCTCGAGGACGAGGAACGTCGCTACGCAGTGGTCGGTCACGGCCGCGCGACCACCAGCAGCCCCGAGCCGCTGAAGGCGAGCGAACTGATCGCCTACGAGCGCGATCTGCAGCGGCGCGCGTGGTCGTCGGCGCAGTGGCTCGATGGCGAGGCCGGCCTGCGCGACGTGACGTTCCTGGCCGCACCGACGTTGTTCGGCGAACGCCTGCTGCTGCCGGCGCTGCGCCGCGGCGAGTACTCGCTCGAATGCGTCGACCGCCGCACCGGCCGGCCCCTGTGGCACACGCCGATCCACGGCGGCGGCTCGCCGTTCTTCAAGGCGCCGGGCTGCCAGGTCGTCGTCTCGGCGGGCATCGCCTACGTCGCCACCAACGCCGGCTGCCTCGCCGCGATCGATGCGTTCGCCGGGGATCTGCGCTGGGTGCGTCGCTACGAGCGCATCGATCCGGTGCACAAGACCGCCCGCGCCAAGCGGGCGCGCGGCCAGTCGGAGGACTACACGCCGCAGTTCGCGCAGCTCGAACTGACGAGCTTCCTGCCGAACGACCTGGTGGTGCGCGATGGCCTCGTCGTGGTGGCGCCGTGCGACGGCGACGTGCTGTTGTGCATCGACGGGTCGACCGGCAAGCCGGTCTGGATGCTGGATGCCGGCTCGCGCTACGTGACCAAGGAGTGCGGTCGCCTGCGCATGCTGATCGGCGCCGTCGGCGACGACCTGTTCGCGCTGTCCGACACGCATCTGGTGACGGTCAGCCTTTCCGGCGGCCTCGTGAAGCAGGCCCGCGAACTGCCGGTGTGGAACGGTTCGAAGCCGGTGGGTCGCGGCCGCGGCACCATCGTCGGCGACCAGATCGTGATCCCGAACCAGCGCGAGCTGCTGGTCTTCGACGCTGCTGGCCAGCAGCCGATGCGCCGTCTGCAGCTGCCGTCGTTCGACGCCAGCCGCGAGCCCTATGCGGGTTCCTGCCACGTCACCGCCGCGGGGCCATGGCTGGCGGTCGGGCACCCTGGCGGCGTCGAGGTCTACAGCAGCAAGTCGGCGCTGCAGGCGTTCGCCGCCACGACGGCCGATCCGCTGCAGCGGGCGCAGTACATGGCCCAGGCCGGCGATGGGCCCGCTGCCGAGCAGGTGCTCGTGCAGGCCCTCGCCGCCACCGACCTCGCGGCCGAACGTCGCCACGCACTCGGCGGGCTGCTGCTCGGCCTCGTGCGCGAACGGGCGGCGCGCCTCGCGCGCGGCGGCGACCTGCCCGGCGCACTCGTCGCGTTCGACACGATCGACACCCTGATGCGCGAACGCGACCAGCGCCTCGACTGGTTGCTCGCGCGCGTCGAGCTGTGCAAGGAAGTCGGCGACCTGCGCGCGCACGAACGCGAGCAGGAACGGCTCTACGCCTGCATGGAAGGCAAGGGATGAGCCTTCGCTCGCTGATCGCCGCGGCGCTGACCGCCACGCTCGCCGTCGCCCAGAGCAATGCGCTGCCGAGCGGCGTCACGCCCGAGCTGCAGGCCGTCGCGAACCGCGGTCTCGAGTGGCTCGCACGCCATCAGGCCAGCGATGGCAGCTGGCGCAACCACGGCGCGCACGGTGGCTATCCGGTGGCCATGACGAGCCTCGCTGGCATGGCGTTCGTGACGGCTGGCTCGACGCCGACGCGCGGCAAGTACTGGCGGCAGGTGCGCGACGCGGTCGACTACGTGCTGAAGCAGGCGGATCCGACCACGGGGCTGCTCGCCAACGTCGCCGAGGACTCGCAGCCGATGTTCGCGCACGGGTTCGCGACGCTGCTGCTCGCGTCGGTCTACGGCATGGAGGAGGACCGCCGGCAGCAGGAACGGCTGAAGCGCGTGCTCGATCGCGCCATCGCGTTGATCGCGTCAGCGCAGTCGCCGGCGGGCGGTTGGTACTACCAGCCGACCGACAACACCGACGAGGGCAGCGTCACCGTGACGCAGATGCAGGCGCTGCGCGCGTGCCGCATGGCCGGCCTCGTCGTCGACAAGCGCGTCGTCGATCGTGCGATCGCCTACATCGAGCGCTGCCAGAACGACGACGGCGGCATCCGCTATCGGCTCGGCATGGCGGGTGAGAGCCGCCCAGCGATCACCGCCGCCGGACTCGCGGTGCTGCACGACGCGGGCGTCGCCGACGATTCGCCGTTCGTGCAGAAGGCCATGCGCTACTGCCAGCAGCACGTGCGCGCGACGGTCGACACCACCGGCCACCACTTCTACACGCAGCTGTACTGGAGCCAGGTTCTCTACCGGCGCGGCGAACGGCCGTGGGCCGTGCACCAGGAACAGCTCGGCGACTGGCTGCGTCAGCAGCAGCGCGCCGACGGCAGCTGGGAAGGCGATGCGGTCGGTCCGGTCTACGGCACCGCGGTCGCGTCGCTGATCCTGCATCTGCCGTACGCCTACGTCCCCATCTACCAACGTTGATCATGCATCGCACGCGACTCGCTCCCTGGCTGCTGGCACTCGCGATCGGGGGGCTCGCGCCCGCGCAGGATGTCGTCTACCCGCCCGGCGTCACCAAGGAGATCCACGAAGCGGTGCAGCGCGGCCTCGACTGGCTCGCGCGCAATCAGGCCAACGACGGCAGCTGGCGCAACTCCGGCGGCTACGGCAGCTATCCGGCGGCGATGACCGGGCTCGCCGGCATGGCGTTCATCGCCAGCGGCTCGACGCCGACGCGCGGCAAGCACTGGCAGCAGGTGCGCGACTCGGTCGACTTCCTGCTGAAGCACGCCGATCCCAACTCCGGCGTCATCTCGGTGCCCGCCGAGGAAGGCCGCGGCATGTATGGCCACGGCTTCGCGACGCTGTTCCTCGCCTCGGTGTTCGGCATGGAGGAGGACGTCAAGAAGCAGGAGCGGCTCAAGCGCGTGCTCGACAAGGCGGTCGGCCTGATCAGTTCGGCGCAGTCGTCGGCCGGCGGTTGGATCTACACGCCCGATTCGAACAGCGACGAAGGCAGCGTCACCGTGACGCAGATCCAGGCGCTGCGCGCGTGCCGCATGGCCGGCATCGCCGTCGACAAGAAGACGATCGATCGCGCCGTCGACTACATCAAGAAGTGCCAGAACGGCGACGGCAGCATCCGCTACAGCCTCAACTCCGGTGGCGAAGGGCGCCCGGCCATCACCGCGGCCGGCGTCGCGGTGCTCTACAACGCCGGCATGTACGACGACCAGCCGTTCGTCGAGAAGGCCGTGCAGTACTGCAAGAAGCAGATCCAGGTCAGCGTCGACAACACCGGCCACCACTTCTACACGCACCTCTACTGGAGCCAGGCGCTCTACCAGCGCGGCGGCGCCGACTGGACCGGCTACCTCGACAAGAAGGCGGCGTGGCTGCTGCGCCAGCAGAAGAAGGACGGCAGCTGGGAAGGCGACGGCGTCGGCACCGTGTACGGCACCGCGATCGCGCTGACGATCCTGCTGCTGCCCTACTCCTACGCCCCGATCTACCAGCGCTGAGACCACGATGCTCGCGCTCGCGTTCCTCCATCCGTTGCTGCTCTGGGGCGTGCCGTTGTGCGCGGTCCCGATCGTCATCCACCTGCTGAACCGCCGGCGCTTCCACAAGGTGCCGTGGGCGGCGATGGAGTTCCTGCTCGCGGCGATGAAGCGCAACCGCAAGCGCCTGCGCATGGAGCAGTGGCTGGTGCTGCTGCTGCGCACGTTGGCGGTGCTGCTCTTGGTGTTCCTGGTCAGCCGCCCGCAGCTCGGCGGCGGCACGTTCCTCGGCACCGTGACGCACCACGTCGTCGTGCTCGACGACAGCGCGTCGATGACGCAGCGCAGCGGCAGCGCGCGCTTGTTCGAACGTGCGCAGGATCGCGTCAAGGTGCTGGTCGACGACCTCGCGGCACAGCGCAGCGGCGACCTGTTCTCGCTGGTGCGCACGAGCCACGCGGCGACGCCCGAACCGTGGTCGCTGCGCATCGGTCCCGAACTCGGCAACAAGATCAGTGCGATGCTGAAGGAGATCGTCGTCAGCGACAGCGCGCCCGATCTCGGCGCGGTGATGCAGCTGACCGGCAAGCGCGCCGCCGAAGTGCAGGAAGCGGGTCGCACGCACTACTACCTGGTGTCGGACCAGCGCGCGCACGATTGGGCGACCGAGGACGACAAGCCGCGTCCAGCCCTGCTCGCGGCGCTGTCGGCGCTGCGTGCCGACAAGGACCAGGTCACCGTGCTCGGCAGCAGCGGCCCGCCGAACAACCTCGCCGTCGTCGACGTGCGCCACGTCGATCGCCTCGCGGTCGCCGGCGTGCCGACCACGCTGGCGGTGGACGTGCACAACCTCGGGCTCGATCCGAGTGCGCCGACCACGCTGGCGCTCGAAGTGGATGGCCAGAGCCGCATCGTGCTGACGGTGCCGCAGCTGGCGCCCGGCGAACGGCAGGCGCTGCCGGTCGGCCACACGTTCCATCAGGCGGGCCATCACCGCGTCGATGCCGCGCTCGAAGCGACCGAGTTCTTCCCGCTCGACGACCGCCGCACGCTGGCGCTCGAAGTGCGCGACAAGAGCCGCGTGCTGCTGGTCGACGGCCAGCCCGACGAAGACCAGGGCGAGACGTTCTTCCTGCAGGCGGCGATGGAGATGCCGGAGACCGGCATCGAGGCGCAGGTCGTCGCCGACAGCGCGCTCGACGAAACCGACCTCGCACCGTTCGACGTCGTGTGGCTGTGCAACGTGCAGGCACCGAGCCAGGCGGGCGCCAAGAAGCTCGAGGAATTCGTCGCGGCCGGTGGCGGCCTCGTCGTCACCGCGGGCGCCCTGGTCGACGCGCAGCGCTGGAACGAACTGCTGTGGCGCGATGGCCAGGGCCTGCTGCCGATGCCGTTCGGCGAGATCGCTGGCGACGTCGACAAGCCGGTGAAGGCAGCGCTGGTGAAGCCCGACCACGCGATCTGCAGCGGCGTCGCCGAGATCATCGACCTGCTGGTCGGCAACGTCGTGCTGGTGAAGCGCTGGCTGACGCTGACCGAGGATCCCGCCAACAAGAACGCGGCGGTGGTGCTGCGCGTGCGCGACAACGAGGGCCCGCCGTTGCTGGTGGCGCGCACGTTCGGCAGCGGCGGCGGCGAGGTCGCGCAGTTCGCGGTCACCGCCGACACCTTCTGGACCAACCTGCCGAGCACCGACCTGTTCGTCGTGCTGGCCAACCAGATCCACCGCGCGTCCGCGCGCCGTCGCGATCTGACCAGCGCCAACCTGCAGACCGATGGCAGCTACCGGCTGACGCTCGATCCGGCGACCTACCGCGCCGACGTCACCGTGCGCGCCGCGAACGGTGAGGACGAACGCACGTTCACCGCGGTCGAGCCACCGGCGGTGCCGGCACCCGCTGCCGCGCCGGACGCGCCGCCCGCCGCCGCGCCATCGCACGCGCTGCTGCAGCTGGCCGTGCCGATGGGCGAACTGCGCCAGCTCGGCGGCTTCGCGGTCGAACTCGGCCGCCACGACGGCACAGCCGAGACGCGCCTGTTCGCGCGCAACGCGCCGATCGCCGAGAGCCGCCTGCTGCCGTTCCTCGACAGCGCGTTCACGCGCCTCTACCCGTCCGAGCTGCATGGCCGCGTGCGCTTCGTGCGCGAGGGCAGTTCGCTCGGCGACGGCAACGGCGAAGGCGAGATGTGGCACCTGCTGGCGGCGCTGTTGCTGGTCGGCCTGTTGCTGGAAACCGTGCTGGCGTGGAGGTTCGGCCGTCGCTGACGGCGAGACGACCATGGACGAACTGCTCCGTCTGCTCGCGCATTGGCGCGGCATCGAACCGGCCGCCGGCGACGAACTGCGCTTCGAGTTCGCCAACTTCCCGAGCGGTGGACTCGGGCTCTTGGTGCTGCTCGGCTGCGCGCTCGCGATCCTCGCCGTCGGCGTCGTCTACCGCCGCGACGGCAAGAACCTGTCGCTGCTGCAGCGCACGATCCTCGCCGTGCTGCGCGGCCTCGCCGTGCTGGCGGTGATCGCGCTGCTGCTCGAACCCAACATCGTCACCGTGAAGCGCGAGGTGCGGCCCGGCCACACCCTGCTGCTGGTCGACACGTCGCAGTCGATGACGCACGTCGATGCGTGGCGGCGCGACAGCGTCAAGGCGACCGCCGACGGTTGGCGCGCGCTCGGCGTCGGCGAGCCATCGGGTACGGCACGCCTCGACCTCGTGAAGGCGCTGCTCGCGCACGGTGACGGTGAGCTGGTGAAGAAGCTCGCCGCCAAGAACCAGGTGCAGCTCTATGGCTTCGGCGGCAACCTCGACCAGCTGCCGCTGGTGCCACCGCCGCCGGCCCCGGTCGGCGCGGATGGCAAACCGCTGCCGCCGGCTGTCGATGCGAAGCCCGCACTGCCGCGGCTCGATCTCGCCAAGCTGGTCGCCGACGGGCGCACCAGCAACCTCGGTGGCGCCTTGCGCACCGCACTCGACAAGAGCCGCACCGCCGAGATCGCGGCGGTGGTGTTCGTCACCGACGGCCGCCGCAATGCCGGCCCGCAGGGGGCGGAGATCGCGCGGCTGCTGAACCAGCGCAAGATCCCGCACACGTTCGTGCTCGGCATCGGCGATCCGTCGGCGACGCAGGCGCTGCAGCTGCTGCGGCACGAAGCGCCGGCGAAGGTGTTCCAGAAGGACCCGTTCGAGCTGAAGTCGACGATCGCGCAGCAGGGCTACGAGCCGACGCAGGTCACCGTGCGCCTCGTGCGCGTCGACGACAAGGGCGCCGAACAGGTCGTGCGCACGCAGCAGGTCGCGATCGGTGGCGAACGCGCCGAGATGCTGGTCGAGTGGAAGGAGCTGACCGCCGAAGCGCCGGGCCGCTTCGTCTACCGCGCCGAGATCCAGCCGCCGGATGGCGAGGCGCTGGTCGCCGACCGCCACACCAAGACGGCGCCGGTCGAAGTGCTCGGCGAGAAGATGCGCCTGCTGCTGATCGCCGGCGGCGCCAACCACGAGTTCCAGATCCTGCGCAACCTGCTGATCCGCGACAAGACGATCGACGTCAGCTGCTGGCTGCAGAGCGCGGATCCGAAGTTCCCGCAGGACGGCGACGAAGGCGTGCGCATCGAGACGCTGCCGCAGGAACGCGCCGAGTTCGATCCGTACGACGTGGTCGTGATGATCGATCCGGACAGCAGCAAGCTGACGCCGGCGTTCTGCAAGCACCTGCACGAACACGTCGTCGAGAACGGCTGCGGCCTGTGGTGGATCGCCGGCGAGAAGTACTCGCTCGAAGCGATGCGCAAGCAGTCCGCCGCGTTCCCGATCGCCGAACTGCTGCCGATCGTGCCGGACATCGAGAAGGCCGAGCAGGACATCATCGGCTACGGCAAGGCGTTCAAGTTCCCGTGGCAATACGGGCTGACGCCGGACGGCGACGAAGGGCTCGGCGCCAAGGTCGCGCGCATCGGCGACGGCCGCGACGCGAGCCGCCTGCTGTGGGGCCGCCTGCCGGGGTTCCACTTCTGGTTCCCGGTGCTGCGGCTGAAGCCCGCCGCGATCGCGATCGCCGAACACACCAGCCCCGACTTCCGCCGCGGCGGCCGCGGCATGCCGATCATGGCGCTGCAGAACGTGGGCGCTGGCCGCGTGCTGTTCTCCGGCACCGACGAGACCTACCGCTGGCGCGCGATCTACGAGCAGGCCTACAACCGCTTCTGGGTCAACGGCGCGCGCTTCCTGTTCGAAGGCCGTCTGCAGGCCGGCAACAGCCGCCTGCGCATGGCGGCGAGCGAGGAGAAGGTCGATCTCGGCGACGCGCTCGAGTTCACCGCCGAGGTGAAGGACGAAGCTTTGCAGCCGCTCGTCACCGAGCAGTTCGCGGTCACGCTCGAACGCGATGGCGAAGCGAGCGAAACGCTGCAGCTGCAACCCGTCGCTGAAGCACCCGGCAGCTACAGCCTGCGGTTCCGGCCGACGGCGCTCGGCACCTACCGGCTGCGGCCCGCCGAGAAGCTCGGCAAGAACGTCGAGATCACCTTCCAGGTGGTCGCCGCGACGATCGAACGGCAGGGCCCGATGGATCGCGCCGAACTGGCCGCGATCGCCGGCGCCACCGGCGGCGAGCTGTTCGACACGCCGCAGCAACTGCTGGCGGCACTCGATCGCATCCCGTCGCGCACCGCGACCGACACCTTCCGCACGCCGCACGCCGTGTGGGATGGCTGGCCGACCGTCGCGTTCGTGCTGGTGCTGTTGTCCATCGAGTGGCTGCTGCGCAAGCGGTTCAACCTCCTATGAACTCGACGGTCGATTCCGCCGCCTCGGCGTTCTTCGTGGCAAACCCGCCGGCGCAGGCCGAACTGGCGTCACTCCGCCAGCGTGTGCGCCGTGGCATCTGGATCGAATCACTCGGTGCGCTGGCGATGCTGCTGGTCGCGTTCGCGCTGCCGAGCTTCCTGACCGACCGGGCGCTGCGCCTCGAGTGGATCTTCCGCGCCGTGCTGCTGGCGACGTTCGTGTTCGTCGTGCTGCGCGTGTTGCGGGCCCGGTTGGTGGCGCCGCTGCGGCAGACGCTCGACGACGAGGAGATGGCGCTCGCGGTCGAACGCAGCGCGCCCGGCATCAAGCAGGCGCTGATCAGCTCGCTGCAGTTCGCGCGCGACCTGCGCAGCGACAGCCGTTCGGTCGAGTCGCTGGCGCTGAAGCAGGCGCTCGTCGACGACGTGCGCGGCCGCATGGCGTCGATCCCGTTTTCGGGGGCGATCGATGCCGCGCGCGTGCGCCGCTTCGGCGCCGGACTGTTCGCGGCGGTGCTGTTCTTCGCCGGTTGGTTCGCGATCGATCGCGGCTCGCTCGGCCTGTGGGCGCTGCGCAACCTCGCCTTGGCGAACGTCGATTGGCCGCGCTACACGACGCTGCAGCTCGGCGAAGGCACGCTCGGCACGATCGCGCTGCCGCAGGGTGACGCGCTGACCGTGCGCGTGGTCGCCGACGGTCCGGTGCCGGACCAGGTGTTCGTCGACTACGCGTTCCAGGGTGGCGAGACGGGCACCGAGCCGATGAGCCGCACCGGCGATCGCGAGTTCACGTGGACGATCGACGCGGTGCTCGCCGACATGCAGCTCGCGATGGCCGGCGGCGACGCGCTGCCGCTGCACGTCGCGGTGAAGATCGTCGAACGGCCGCGCATCGACGATCTCGCGCTGACGGTGACGTTCCCCGACTACATGGAGCGCGAGCCGTTCGTCGTGCCCGCGACCGAAGGCGAACTGCGCCTGCCGAAGGGGGCATCGCTGGCGATCGCCGGCAAGAGCCAGAAGGCGCTGCAGCAGGCATTCGCACTGTTCGGCAGCGACCAGAAGACCGCGCTGGCCTGCGCCGCCGATGGCCGTTCGTTCGCCGGCACGTTCGCCCCGACGCGGTCGGGGCTGCTGGTCGTCGACGTCATCGATCGCGATGCGCTCGGTGCCGGCACGCCGCCGAAGCTCGTTCTGCGCGTCGGCGACGACAAGCCGCCGTCGATCGACTTCCGCCTGCGCGGCATCGGCTCGTCGATCACCGCGCACGCGCGCATCCCCGGCGACCTGCGCGTGAAGGACGACTTCGGCCTGCGCGAGGTGTCGGCGGTGTGGCGCGCGTTCGAGGACAAGCCGCCGGAGAAGGGCCAGGCGCCGTTGCCCGAGCCTGCGTTCAGCGCGGCCGAGGTCGTCTACGGCGAGGCGCTGGCGAAGAGTGCGCTGCGCTACGAGACCACCGCGGCGGTCGACCTGCGGCAGTGGAACAAGGTCGACAAGGAAGACGATCCGAGCAACCCGATCCGCCCCGGCATGCTGTTCTCGCTGCGTCTGCAGGCGAAGGACAACTTCGGCCCCGGCGAGCCGCACGAGGGCCAGGGCGAGACGATGGCGTTCCGCGTCATCACGCGCGAACGCATGGTCGAGGAGTTGCGGCGGCGCCAGGTCGAGCAGCGGCAGGAACTGCAGCGCGTGCTCGATGACGAGCACCGCATGCAGCTCGAGCTGCAGGAGATGGTCAATCCCGCGCAGGCCGGCGACAAGCGCAAGCTCGCCGAGGCGAAGCTGAAGGCGTTGGCGCGCGGGCAGCAGGCGCTCGGTCGCCGCGCCGCGTTCGTCGGCGAGTCCTACCAGCGCATCCTGTGGGAGTACGAGAACAACCGCCTCATCGAGCCGCCGAAGGTCCGGCAGATGGAAAGCCTGATCCCGCAGCCGTTGGCGGCCGTTGCCAAGGATGCTTTCCCGGCCACCGCGCGCCTCGTCGACACCTTCACCGGCACCGCCGACGAAGCGACAAGGACCGCCGCCCTGGAGGGTTACCGCGACATCGAGCGCCGGCTACAGGCGGTGCTGAAGGAGATGGAGCAGGCCGAGAACCTGGCTGCCCTCATCCAAGAACTGAAGGCCGTGATTAACCTAGAGAAGCAGGCGATCGATGACGTCGAACGCCGCAAGCAGCAGGGTGAGCAGAACCTCTTCCAACCGAAGAAGAAGTGACAGCAGAGCCCGAACCGACCGATGGCCCGCAATGCGGGTCGTACCCAGCGAGGAACCCATGATCGCACGACTCATCGCAATGACCTTCGCCCTGCTGTTCGCAGTGGCGACTCCGCAGCTGTCGTCGCTGCGTGCACAGGAGCCGCAGCTGACGGCGGCCGCCAAGCAGGAGCTCGCCTACGCCAAGTTCAAGGAACTGACCGAGCGCATGCAGAAGCTGATGGGCGTGCTGCAGAAGAGCGAACCCGAGGAGAGCAAGCTGATCGCCGCGGGCCTCACGTACGTGCAGGAGAAGAAGCTGCTGACGCGCCTCGACAAGGCGGGCGACATGCTGAAGCAGGAGCGCTGGGACGAGTCGCTGGTCGTGATGAACGAACTGCGCACCGACCTCGGCAAGCTGCTCGATCTGCTGCAGAACCGGAACTCCGACCTGCGCAAGCTGCTCGAGGAGATCGCCAAGCTGAGCGCGTTCAAGGATCGCGTCGACGAGCTGGCCAAGGAGCAGGGTGACGAGAAGGACGCGTCGGCCCGCACCGAGGAACTCGAGAAGCACATCGCCGACCTCGAAGCGAAGAAGCAGCTCGCCCAGGCGCTGCTCGCCGAGCAGAAGCAGGTGAAGGAGCAGACCAACCAGCTCGGTGTGCAGGCCGCCGCCGAAGCGACGCAGCCGCTCGCCGACAAGGAGAGCAAGCTGCAGCAGGACACCGAGAAGCTGGCGAAGGACCTCGAAGCGACCGAGCGCAAGGACGCCGAGCTGAAGAACGACGCGGCGAAGGCCGAAGCGAAGGCGGCGGCGAAGGCCGCCAAGGCCGGGCAGCCCAAGGCTGGTGAACCCAAGGCGGGAGAACCGAAGGCTGGCGAACCGAAGGCTGGCGAACCCAAGGCCGGTGAGCCGAAGGCCGGCGAGCCCAAGGAAGGCAAGTGCGCGTGCAGCGGCAGCGCCGCGAAGGCTTCGCAGTCGATGGGCCAGGCGCAGAAGCAGCTCGGCGACAAGAAGCCGGAGTCGTCGCTGAAGGACCAGGAGCAGGCGATCGAGAACCTCGCCAAGACCGTGCAGGAGCTCGAGCAGATGGCCGAGGAGGCCAAGCGCGAGCTGCTGAAGCTGCCGATGGAGCAGCAGGCGAAGAAGCAGGAGGACACCCAGCACGCCACCGACACGCTCGCCAAGGACATGGAGAAGTCCGAGGAGAAGGGTGAAGACGGCGAGCAGAAGGCGACGCCCGGCAAGAAGAAGGTGCAGCAGGCGGTGCCGAAGCAGAAGGCCGCCGCCGGCCAGCTGAAGGAGTACAAGAAGGCCAAGCAGAAGCAGCAGGACGCCAAGGACGACCTCGAAGCCGCCAAGAAGGAGCTCGAGGACGCGCTGGCCCAGCTGCGTCAGCAACTGCAGGACGAGGTGCTGCGCGCGCTCGAAGAGCGCTTCACCGCGATGCTGGCCCGCCAGCGCGAACTGTCGGCGCAGACCAAGACGCTGCACGGCACGCGCAACAACGTGCTGACCGCGAGCGGTGAGATGCCCGCGGCGATGGTGCAGAAGGTCGGCGAGCTGTCGACCGGCGAAGGCGAACTCGAAGCGGAAGCCGGCGACGCGCTGAAGCTGCTCGAAGAGGACGCCACGACGGCCGTGTTCCCGCCGATGGTCGAGCAACTGCGCGACGACCTCGGCGCGGTCGCCAAGCGCCTCGCCGCGCGCGACACCGACACCGGCACGCAGCTGGCCCAGCGTGAGGTCGAGGACCTGCTGGCGATGCTGATCAACGCGCTGCGCAAGACGATCGAGCAGAAGGAAGGCGGGCAGTGCAACGGCCAGTGCAATGGCCAGCCGCCGCTGGTCCCCGTCTCGGCCGAACTGAAGATGCTGCGCTACCTGCAGGAGCGCGTGAACAAGTCGACGAAGGCGTTCGACGGCCTCGCGCCCGAGGCGAAGACCCCGGAGGTCGCCAAGACCGAGACCGAGGTGCTGTCGAAGAAGCAGGGCCGCGTGCAGGACCTGATGCGGCGGCTCGCCGACAAGCTGGGCAAGGAGAACGAGACCGGGGGCGACCGATGAAGCACGCCACCCTCGCGCTGCTGCTCGGTGCGATCGGCGCACTGCAGCTCGGCGCGCAGGCCGCGGCCCCGAAGCCGCAAGAGCCTGCACCCGCACCGGCAGCTCCCGCCGCGAGCCAATCGCGCGGCGTGGAGTTCCTGCCGTTCGATCGCGCGAAGTTCGAAGCCGCGGCGCAGCAGCTCGGCGCCACGCCGGCGCAGCTGCAGGCGTTCGGCACCAAGGCGACCGAACTCGGCATGGCGCGCGCCGCCGACGACCTCGTGCGTTCGCTGAACCCGGCCTTCGACGCGGCGGTGAAGCTGCACGAAGCGAGCGATCCGGGCGCCGCCATCGAACTGACGAAGGTGCTCGCCGCGACCGAGTCGTCGCTGCTGCAAGCGCACGTGCGCTACCACCTGGCGCGGCTGTTCCTCGACAGCGACGACCCTGACCTCGCCGCGCGCACGCTGGCCGAGTACTTCGGCAAGAACATCAACCTGTCGCCGCTCGACGGCGAAGCCGCGTTCTTCTACGCGCAGGCGCTGGCGGACATCCCGGAGCCGGAACTCGCCACCGAGTGGTTCAAGGGCTTCCTCGCGCACTTCCCCGACGCCAGTGAGCGCTTCCGCAGTGCGGCGAGCCAGCGGCAGGGCGAGATCGCGATGCAGCAGGAGAGCAAGCTGCACGACCTCGCCAACGGCATGCAGAAGACCCGGCGCGACCTGCGCCGCCAGAAGACCGACAAGCCGGTGCAGGTCGATCAGGAGAAGTACCTGACCGAACTCGACATGCTGATCGAGGAGTACCAGAAGAAGGAAGCGCAGTCGTCCGGGCCGCCCTCGGGCAACGGCCCATCGAGCAACCCGGCCAGCAACAGCGCGCTGCCGGAAGGCGAAGGCACCGTCGGCAACCTGAACAAGCGGCCTTCGCTGGTCGATCGCTGGGGCCAGATGAAGGACGCCGAGCGCGAGAAGATCGAAGCGCAGGTGCAGAAGGGCCTGCCGCCGCAGTACCAGAAGATGCTCGAGGGCTACTACAAGAAGCTGACGAAGGCGGCGGGCGAGAAGTGAGCCGCGCACGTAGTCGCTCGCTGGTACTCGCGCTGGCCCTCGCGGTCGGCGCTCCTGCCCAAGGCCTCGCTGGCATCACCAGCACGATCGATGGCCGCTCCCTCGCGGGCACGCTGACGGTCGATGCCGAAGGCAACGCGAAGGTCGGTGGTTCGCAAGGCGAGACCGCGCTCGCGCTGGCCGAGATCGCCGGGTTCGAGCCGGCGGGTGCGGCCGCCGTGTTGGTGACGGCACCGCATCGGGTGTGGTTGCGTTCGGGCGGCGAGTTCGCCTGCACGCGCATCGCCGGCGTCGCCGTCGCGGCCGGCAAACCGGCCCGCGTCGCGCTCGAACTGCCGAGTGGCATCACGTTCGAGTTGCCGATCGCGACGCTGCGCGCGCTGCGGCAAGGCGGCGACGGGCGCCCCGAGCCGACCCTGTTCGCCGCAGACCTGAAGAAGCCGGCCGCCAACGAGGACCTGCTGTACGTCGTCAAGGACGGCAAGGCGCAGCGTTCGGCGGTGGCGGTGACTTCGGTCGGCACCGACACGGTCGACTTCCTGCTGCGCGGCGATGCGTACGAGTTCGAACTCGGCGGCGTCGCCGCGATCGTGTTCGGCGACAACACCGGCGTGGCGCCCGATCGCCAGCAGAAGCCACGCACCCGGCTCGAGCTGACCACCGGCGAACAGTTCGAAGGCAAGCTGCTCGGCCTCGACGGCGGCAGCGCGCGCCTGCGCCTCGACGAAGGTGTCGAGCTCACCGTGCAGGCCGCCAAGCTGCTGCGCGTGACGGTCGCCAGCGATCGCCTCGCGTGGCTGCAGGACCTGCAGCCGCAAGCGCAGCAGACGCCGGCGTTCGATCGCACGTGGCCTTGGACCAACGGTCGCTCGCTCGGCGGCAGTGGCTTCCAGCTCGCCGGCCGCACGTTCTCGCGCGGCATCGGCATGGTGCCGCGCACCCGCCTGACCTACGACCTCGGCGGCCGCTTCGATCGCTTCGAAGCGATGATCGGCATCGACGACCGCGGTGGGCCCGAAGCGCACGCGGTGTTCCGCGTGCTGGTCGACGGCGCGGTCGCGTTCGAGTCGGCACCGATGACGCGCGGTGAAGCGGCGCAGGCCGTGCGCGTCGATCTGAAGAAGGCGAAGTCGCTCGCGATCGAAGCGGACTTCGGCAAGAACTACGACCTCGGCGACCACTGTGCGTTCGCCGACGCGCGCGTGCTGCAGCAGTGATCCCCGGGCCTCTTGGCCCACCTTCCCCATGATGCTCGCCCTTCTGCTCGCTTCGTGCGGCATGCAGGACCCGCTCGCTGCGGTGCAGGCGAGCGAGGCCCGGCGCGTCGCGGTCGTCGCTGCCTGCGCGCCCGCCGTCTGCTCGGTGATGTCGATGGACGCGCCCGGCGGCGGCAGCGGCGTGGTCTTCGATCCGCGCGGCTACGTGCTGACGAACTTCCACGTCGTCGGCGGTCCCGACGAGGGCTACACGCCGAGCGAGCCCGAGCTGCCGGCGGCCGAGCTCGAGGTCTGGCGGCGCGAGAACAAGGCCAGCGGCGCCGAACACTGGCGCAACAAGAAGATCGGCCTGCCCGACGGTGAGCTGTACGAGGCGGTGGTGCTCGGCGTCGATCCCGGCAGCGACCTCGCGGTGCTGCGCATGCTGCCGAAGCGCGAAGGCCAGACGTGGCCGTTCCGGGAGCTCGGCGACAGCGACCAGCTGCTGGTCGGCCAGACCGTGTTCGCGATGGGCAACCCGTTCCTGCTCGCGACCGATTTCACACCGACGGTGACGTTCGGCATCGTGTCGGGCACGCACCGGTACCAGGAAGGCGGCGGCCAGCGCATGTTGGTCTACCCCGACTGCATCCAGGTCGATGCGGCGGTGAACCCCGGCAACAGCGGTGGCCCGTTGTTCAACGAGGCGGGCGAGGTGGTCGGCATCAACGGCCGCATCTCGATCGGCGACCGCGGGCGCGTCAACGTCGGCGTCGGCTTCGCGATCGCCAGCAACCAGATCAACAACTTCCTCGCCGACCTGATCGCGGGTCGCCACGCCGAACACGGCACGCTCGACCTCAGCGCGTGGTTCATGGGCTCGAAGGCCGAAGGCGAACAGCGTCGCGGCGTGTTCGTGCAGCAACTGTTCAAGGATTCGGTGTCGGCGCTGGTCGGCGTCGGGCTCGGTGACGAGATCACGCGCTTCGATGGCGTCGAGGTGCGCTCGGCGAACCAGCTGGCGACGATGGTCGGCGTGCTGCCAGCTGGCGCGTGGGTCACGCTGTGGCACAAGCCGCTGCGCGGCGAAGGCCAGTTCGGTGACGAACGGCGCGTGACGCTGCAGCTGTCGCGGTTGGACACCGGCTCGAGCCGCGATGGCACGGACGCGCGTCTGGCGAGCCGCGCCGAGCGTCGCATCGCGACGGCCGCACTGCGCGCGCGCTGGCCGGCGAGCACCGAGCCGCCTGGCGCCTTGCAGTGGCATCGCACCGCACCCGACGGCACGGTCATCGGCGCGATCGCCCACGGCGAACGGCTGCGGCTCGATCTCGGCGAACTGGTGCTGGTGCGCGAAGGCGAAGGCCGCGGCTTCGCGCGCGAGGGTGGCAAGGTGCGCGAGCTGACGGCGGACGAGGCCGAACGGCTGCGCCGCGAGTTCACCGCCAACCCGCTGCTGTGGTCGCTCAGCGCCGCGCCGGCCCGCCTCGAGCCTGCGCTGCTGCTCGGCGGCCTGCACGTGCAGGGCGCGCCGGCGCTGCGCTTCGAGCTTCCCGGCGACGGCGAATGCGAAGCGTGGTTCTTCCGCGATGGCTCGCCCGCGGGTTGCCGGTTCCGCGATCCGGTGCGCAAGGCGAAGGTCGAGTGGCACTTGCGCGGCGAACGCGTGCGCGTCGTCGTCGACGGCAAGCTGGAAACCGGCTGGACCTGCGCGCCGCGCAAGGTCACCGACGTCGACGAAGCGTGGTTCCGGAGGGAAGGCTGATGCGCGCGTTCCATGGACTGTCCGTCGCCGCGCTGCTGGCGCTGCCGCTCGCCGCACGGACGCAGGACTTCGGCAAGGCCTACTCGTTCGCCGAACGGGCGCCTTCGACCGCCGTCGAGCGCACGATCGACGCGCTGCTGCCGAGCCTCGTGAAGATCCACGGCGCATCGGGCCTGGCGACGATCGACGCCTACGCCAGCGGCGTGCTGGTCAGCAAGGAGGGCCACGTGCTGACGCTCGACCAGATCCTGCTGCAGAAGGATCGCACGCGCGTCGTGCTCTACGACGGTTCGGTGCACCCGGCGGAGCTGCTGCCGCCGGACCAGACGCTCGGCATCCGGCTGCTGAAGATCGACCCGAAGCTCGTGCAGTGCGAACTGCGCCCGCTGTGGCCAGCGATCGGCGATGCCGGCGCGTTCCGCAGCGGGCAGTTCGTGGTGTCGCTCGGCAACTGCTTCCGCCTCGCTGAGTTCTCCGAGAAGGTCAGCGCCACGTTCGGCGTCGTCGTCGGCCGCGCCAACACCGCGTTGCGCTACCGCATGAGCGACGTCAAGTACGACGGCGACCTGATCCTGACCGATGCGTGCAACAACCCCGGCCAGTACGGCGGCGGGCTGTTCACGCTGGATGGTCGCTGGATCGGCCTCAACATGCGGCTGCTCGACAGCAAGGAGACCAACACGATGCTGTCGGCGGCGATCCCCGCGCGCGATCTGCTGCCGTACCTCGACGAGGTCATCCACGGCAAGCGGCGCGAAGAAGTCACCGTGGTGAAGGAGCCGGCGTGGTTCGGCGCGGTGCTGTTCGACAAGGCGGGTCGGCAGTCGCCGCCGGCGTACATCGAGCGCGTGGTCGCCGGTTCGCCTGCCGCGACGCTCGGCCTGCGCGTCGACGACATGATCGTGCGCCTCGACGACTTCTCGACGCGCACCTGCCGCGAGTACCGCGAGATCCTCGGCAAGTTCGCGCCGGGGCAGAAGGTCAAGGTCACCTGGAAGCGTGGCACGCAGGTGCTGACCGGCGAGGTCGAACTCGGCAAGGAGCCCAAGTGAACACGTTCCACGCGATGCTGGCGGCGAGTGTGCTGGCGGCGACGGCGGCGGCGCAGCGCGGCGTTGATGCCGACGAGTTCCTGCGGCTGGAGCCGATCGTGCAACAGGCGCTCGCCAAGGCGGCGACGTTCACGGTGACGATCGAGACGTTCGGCGGCACGCGGCGGGTCAGCGGCACCGATGGCGACTTCGACGGCGACGTGCCGCCGCCGCCGAAGGAGCCACCGAAGCCGAAGGTCGAGCCGAAGCCGGACGGCCCGCCCGAACCGGAGCCCGACCACAGCGATCCCGACGGCCCGAAGGAGCCGGCGGACCCCAAGGAAGCCGAACGGAAGAAGAAGCCGCTGGTCGCCGAGGGCTTCAAGCAGGCGCTCGGTCGCACCACCGGCGTCGTGCTGACCAGCGACGGGTGGATCGTCGTGTCGCGCTTCGCGATGAACCTGGATCCGACGACGGTGCTGGTCACGGTGCCCGGCCGCGGCACGTTCCGCGCCGAGCGCGCCGGTGAGGACACCAGCCGCGGCATCGCGCTGGTCAAGATCGCCGCGATGGGGCTGCCGGTGCCGGAGTTCGTGCATCCGGACCAGGTGCAGGTGGGCCAGTGGGCGATGGCGCTCGGACGCACGTTCGCGGCGGACGAACCGACGCTGCATCTCGGCATCGTCAGCGCGAAGCAGCGGCTGTTCGGTCGCGCGCTGCAGGTTGATGCCTACACGTCGCCGGCGAACTACGGTGGCCCGGTCGTCGACGTGCAGGGTCGCGTGCTCGGCATCGCGGTGCCGCTGTCGCCGTCGGGGCGCAACGCCGGCGTCGAGTGGTACGACTCGGGCATCGGCTTCGCGGCGACGATCGCGGACATCGAGCCGTTGCTCGCGCGCATGCGGCAGGGCCAGGTGCTGCAGCGCGGCTGGCTCGGCGTGAAGCTCGATGCGAAGTTCCTCGGCCCTGGCGCCAGGCTCGGCCAGACCAACGAGACCGGTGCTGCGGCGAAGGCCGGCCTGCTCGCCGGCGACGTCATCACCGCGGTCGATGGCATCGCGGTGCGCAATGGGCCACACCTGCAGATGCTGGTGAACGGCAAGCTCGGCGGCGATGCCGTGACGCTGACCGTGCGCCGTGCCAAGGGCGATGTTGTCGAGACGATCGGTCCGGTAGCACTGCTCGATGCGCCGTGGTCCGAACAGAAGGGCGCCAAGGATGCGGAACAGGGACCGTCCTTCCCGTTGCCGCAGAAACCCGAGGGCCGATGATGCGGACGTGCCCTCGCTCCTGCCGCTGACCCTGACCGCCGCGTTCCTGTTCACGGCGTGCGATGCGAAGCAGCCGTGGCGCGAAGCTGGTTGGCGGCCGACCAGTCCCCCGCAGCGGATCGTCGCGGCCTCGGTGCTGGCGACCGAGGTGTTGCTGGCGATCGCGCCGCGCGAACGCATCGCCGGGGTGCACGTGCTCGCTGCCGACCCGCGCTACTCGCTGGTCGTCGACGCAGCGAAGGGCCTGCCGGCCGTTGGCGCCGAACCCGAACAGCTGCTCGCGGTGCGGCCGGATCTGGTGATCTGCGACGCGTTCACGCGGCCGGAGACGCTGGCGCTGCTGTCCGCGGCCGATGTGCCGGTGGTCGTCACGGGCAACCCGGGCAGTTTCGACGACATCGCCGCGAACCTGCGCCACATCGGGCGGCTCTGCCACCTCGAACCCGCTGCTGAGCAGCTGGTCGCCGTGATGCAGGAGCGCTTGCGGGCGCTGCAGGTGCGCGCACCCGAGGTTGCGGCGTGGCGGGTCATGAACCTCGATGGCGGCCTGCACACCTACGGCAAGGGCTCGTTGTTCGCCGCGCTGGTGGCCGCCGCCGGCGCCCGCTGCGAGGCCGTCGAACGCGGGGTCGGACCGTTCCGCAAGCTGGATGTCGAAGCGCTGCTGGGCTGGCAACCGGACGCCCTCGTCGTCAGCGCGAGCGAGGCCGAAGGTGCCGAACTGCCGGCGTGGATCCGGCAGCATCCGGTGATCCCGATGTTGCCGTGTGTCGAAGCGCGGCGGGTGGTGCGGGCGCCGGGCGCCTTGTTCAACACGACGTCCCACCGGCTGGTCGAGGCCGCCGAGTTCCTGCAGCGAGAGCTGCTGCAATGGGGCAAGCCGTGAAGCGCGCCGCGTTGCCGTGGTTGCTGCTGCTCGCGCTGGCGGTGCTGGCGGTGCTCTTCCTCGCGGTCGCGCGGGAAGGGCCGGGCTTCGCCGCGGTGCTGCGATGGCTCGGCACCTGGTGCGGTGCCGAGCCGTTGCCGCGCGTCGACGCGTTCGTGCTCGGCGACATCCGCCTGCCGCGCTTGCTGGTCGCGGCGTTCGGCGGTGCGGCCTTGGCGCTGGCTGGCGCGGTGATGCAGGCGACGTTCCGCAATCCGCTCGCCTCGCCCGACCTGGTCGGCACGGCCGCCGGCGCGGCGTTCGGCGGCGCGCTCGCGATCGTGCTGAAGCTGGCGGCGCTCGGCGTGCTGCTGGTGCCGCTGTGTTCGCTCGCCGGAGCGTCGCTGGTGACCGGCGCCGTGTTCGTGCTCGCCCGCGCGAACGGCCGCTTCGCGGTCGCCACGCTGCTGCTGGCCGGCGTCGCGATGCACACGTTGGTCGGTGCGCTGACGTCGTTC